>JAACDV010000068.1 GCA_009936825.1 Bacteroidota bacterium
ATAAAAAAGGCTGGAAAAACCAGCCTTTTTTCTTTGATATTTTTTTCTGCGAGCTTAACGCTTGGAGAACTGGAAGCTTTTCCGGGCTTTTGCTTTTCCGTATTTCTTCCGCTCAACCGCACGTGAATCGCGTGTCAGAAAGCCGCCAGCCTTTAATGTTGGACGCAAGCCAGGCTCAAACGACGTTAGCGCACGGCTAATTCCATGGCGAACCGCGCCAGCTTGTCCTGACAGACCGCCGCCTTTGACAGTGGCGAAAACATCAAACTCACCAACACGCTCGGTGGCCTCAAATGGCTGTGCAAGGATCATCTGCAAAACTGGACGGGCGAAATAAACGCTGATGTCACGGCCATTGATTTTCATCTGCCCCGTGCCGCGCTTTACCCAAACACGCGCAGTTGCATCCTTACGGCGGCCGGTTGCGTATGAACGCCCCAGATTATCGATCTTTGGCTCAACCGGGGCCGCGGTAACGGCCTCACCTGCGCCGTCTTCGTTAAGCGCGCCCAGAGCGGCCATGCCTGCTGGCGCTTCGGTATCTTCAACCTTGGTTTCTTCGGACATTGCTACCTCTTATTCTTTGGGTTCATGCCAGCGATGTCGAGCACGGTCGGCTGCTGAGCTTCATGGGGATGTTCAGGGCCGGCATACACATGCAAATTGCGTATGGCGTTACGGCCAAGCGGTCCGCGCGGGATCATCCGCTCAACTGCCTTTTGAACCACCCGGGCAGGAAATTTGCCTTCGAGGATTTTTTCAGCAGTGCGCGACTTAATGCCGCCCGGATAACCAGTGTGCCAGTAATAGGTTTTGTCCGACCGCTTGTTACCGGTCAGCTTAACTTTTTCGGCATTAACCACGATGATATGATCACCGCAATCCATGTTGGGTGTATAGGTTGGCTTGTGCTTACCACGAACGCGCAATGCGATAAGTGACGCCAGCCGACCCAGTACGACATCCGCCGCATCGACAACGACCCATTGCTTTTCGATGTCCTTCGGCGTTGCCACATAGGTTCTTGGCAAAGGCATTCTTTGATCTCCAGAAAAAAATTTCCAGCCCCGAACAAATCCGGACACTGCAACTGACGCGGGTTATAAGAGGGTTTTGCAGCAAGGTCAAACAGATTGTTTTTTAATTTTTATTAAAAATGTATGTTTTTCAATAAGATAGAATTGCGGTATTATTTTACCGTATATTTGTTCGGGAAATAGCTAAGCCAAGCACACGAAAACCCTATCTGGACGGGGCCCTATCTGGACGGGGCCGCACCCCTAAGTTGAGCGCGGCCCAGATTATTGTGATAGCGCATTAGCCAGATCAGACCTGTTATGCTGCCTTGGTTCCCCT
Organism: Bacteroidota bacterium; assembly: GCA_009936825.1. The sequence continues at coordinate 1,357 of JAACDV010000068.1, forward strand.
ACCACTACCACCACTACTGCCACCACTACTGCTACTGCCTCTAGCCTGGCCCGATCCGGTTCCTGCCACATTATCCAGTGCTTGTGAAAGATCGGCGAGGATATCGTCAATATGCTCAATCCCCACCGATAGCCGCACATAGCCCGGCGTTACGCCTGTCCTCGCCTGATCTTCTGGCGATAATTGTGAATGCGTCGTTGAGGCCGGATGGATTGCCAACGAGCGCACATCGCCAATATTCGCAACATGATAGAAAAGCTGCAGCGCGTCGATAAAGGCACGCCCTGCATCCAATCCTCCTTTTACCTCAAACCCGACAAGCCCGCCATAACCACCTTCTAGATATTGATGCGCGCGTCTGGCAGCTTGCCCGGTTTGCAGTCTTGGATAATTCACCCGTGAAATGAGAGGGTGGTTATCTAGGAAATCAGCGACTTGTGATGCGTTTTTTACATGCTCTCTTATCCGAATTGACAGCGTTTCGAGCCCCTGAAGGAAGTGAAAAGCATTTTGCGGACTGAGCGCCCCACCAAGATCACGCAGCAAAGTCACCCGCGCTTTTAACACATAGGCAATCGGCCCCAATGGTGCGGCTGCCTCTGACCAGATAACCCCGTGATAGGAGGCATCAGGCGTGTTTAACGCTGGTTGCTGGGTTGCATGTTCGGCCCAGTCAAAATTGCCGCCATCAATGATAATCCCCCCGATCGAGGTGCCGTGACCGCCGATATATTTGGTTAGCGAATGCACAACCACCGCCGCGCCATGATCAAACGGACGAACCAGCAAGGGCGCCGCAGTATTATCAACAATCAGGGGAATACCGCGATCTCGCCCAATCGCCGCAACTTCGGCAATTGGAAAGACTTCCAGCTTTGGATTAGGCAGGGTTTCGGCGTAATAGGCACGGGTGCGATCATCGCTGGCGTCGGCAAAATTTTCCGGGCGTGACGGATCAACAAAACGAACCTCAATACCCTGCTGGCGAAGCGTGTTCTGGAACAGATTATAAGTCCCCCCATACAGATCGGAGGAGCTGACAATATTGTCACCAGCAACCGCCAGATTCTGCACTGCATAGGTTGTTGCGGTCTGGCCCGAAGCAACGGTTAATGCCGCCGCCCCCCCTTCAATCGCAGTCAGCCGTTTTTCCAGAACATCGTTGGTCGGGTTCATAATCCGTGAGTAGATATTCCCGAGTTCAGACAGGCCAAACAGGTTTGCCGCCTGCTCTGTGGAGCCAAATTGAAAGGATGTTGTCTGATAAATCGGCACGGCCACTGCATGTGTTGCCGGGTCACTTCGATACCCCGCATGAAGCGCCAGAGTTGCCGCGTGAACTGAAGTCGTTTGTGGTGGTCTCGCAGGTGTCTGCGAGCGATCTGTGTTAGACATTTTGTCTCTCCTCTTTAGTGCTTTTGGCGGAATGCCGGGCGCACAAGCTGATATCAAATCGCCCAACCAGTTTAACGGGAGGTCAGCCCGATAAAATTTTGCTGATACACCTGCCCCGGAATGGTCCGAAATCTGGACACAAAAAAACCGTCGCGGCATCAGCGCCTAGTCACGCTGTCCCCGGGACGGTCACAAAGACCTGAGGCAAAACTGCTGAAAAACCTTGTCATTAAGAGCTTTGGTTAAGAAAGCTCTGGCATATCGGGCAAACCCTTAACCCAATAAATAGACGCCCAATACAAAGACGTCCGGTAGGGGG
>JAACDV010000069.1 GCA_009936825.1 Bacteroidota bacterium
CAATACCTAAACATATATTGCGTTCGGCACAGGCCTTGCAGGGTATGTGGCCCGGGCGGGGGAGATCAGCCAAGCAAATCTGCGCTAAACGCTTTTTGTTTCCTGAAAAAGAAAGTGCAAATTTTACATAGTTTATTTTATTTTGAATGATATGAATTTAGAACCATGTTTCTGACTGGCCCTTATTCACATCACAAACCCAAAATAGAATAGTTTTTTGACAAAAAACGACAGCATAGATAATGATGATCCGGCGGCCTGCGACCTTGCACAAAAGCTGGTTGTCGGGGCCCCTCGCCCCCTTGCATCGCAAGACCCGCTTTTGAAAGACCTTCAGGAATGGGCAGGCTCTCTTCCCGCGCTTGCCGGTTTGGAGGCGGCGCGGTTGCTTCCCCGATTTCTGATACATTCACGGCATCTTCAAGCTCTTGCCCGCCAGCATGAAGACGCTCTTGCCAGCATCCTGTCGGGCGATGGCGAGCAGATTATGCGCGCAGCGATCACCGAATTGGATCAGACCAGCACCGACGAGACGGCCAATGATGAGATCATGATGGCAGCAATCAGACGGCTGCGTCAGCGCAGCGCGTTGACAGTGGCCTTATCCGATATCGCCTGTATCGCGGGAATGACAGACCAGATGCGCTGGTTGAGCGATGCCGCTGATGCCGCGTTGAATGCCAGCGTCCGCTTTTTGTTTTTGCAAGCCGAGCGGCGCGGATTGCTCTCGGGATTTGCCCGCACGCCTGAAACCCCCGCCCCGCATGCAGATATGCCCCCGATTTCAGACATGAACAGATGCGGGTGGGTCATTCTGGCACTTGGCAAGCTTGGTGCCCGCGAGTTGAATTATTCCTCGGATGTGGATTTGATTGTGCTTCATGATCCAGTGGCAAACCCGCTGGTAGAACCCGAAACAAGCCAGCGTTTCTATGTTGAGATGACGCGTGCGCTGGTGCGACTATTATCAGCGGTGACGCGGGATGGCATTGGCTGGCGGGTTGATCTTCGCCTGCGCCCGGATCCGGGTGCCACCGCGGTCAGCATCCAAAAGGACGCCGCCATTGGCTATTATGAATCCATTGCCCGAACTTGGGAGCGCGCGGCCTTTATCCGCGCCCGTCCGGTGGCAGGGGATCTGACGCTTGGCGCTCAGTTTCTAGCCGATATTCAACCGTTTATCTGGCGGCGCAATCTTGATTATACGGTTCTGGACGATATGCAAACAATGCTGCAACGCCCGGCGTTTGTTCCCGGATGGACCGGCTTTAATCTGAAAACCGGGCCAAACGGCATTCGTAGCATTGAGTTTTTCACCCATGTTTTGCAGCTTGTTGGCGGCGGCCGGCTTGCCGCATTGCGCCAACCCAGCACCCTGCCCGCCCTTGATGCACTGGCCGAGGCTGATTGGATCACCCAGCGCCAGCGCGAAACGCTATCAACACTTTATCATGCGTTGCGACAAGTCGAACATCGCCTGCAAATGCTGGCCGATGCCCAGACGCATTCATTGCCTCGCAGCGAGAGTGATATTGATGAATTTGCCCAGTTTCTAGGACATGAAAATAAAGATGAGTTTCTAGCTGCGCTTGGCACCACGCTGGATGTTGTCGGCGCGCATTGCACCCACCGCCTGTTTGATGGCATGAACCGCGCCGCCATGACCGATGCGCCGCCGCTGGAAAATGAGGAGATGTTTCAGGAATGGCTGGCGTCTAAAGGGTTCAAGCGGCCCGCAGATATTAGTGCCATTCTGTCCGGCTGGATGGTTGGCCGAATTGCGACGACGCGCGGAGAAAGAGCGCGCAGTTTGCTGACGCGGATGATGCCCAATATTCTGGTTCAACTGGCGAGCGCGGTGTCTCCAGATGAATGTTTTGCTGCCTTTGCCGGCTTTGTCGAAGGGCTTCCAGCCAGCGTTCAAATCTTTTCTCTTCTTGACCATAACCGTGATCTTGGCCGCCTTCTTGGTGATATTCTGGTACTCTCGCCGCGGCTTGCCCGCCAGCTTCGCCGTCATCCGATTCTATTTGACCTTGTTCTGTTTGATGATTTCTTTGCCGCGCTGCCTGATGCTACCGGATTTGAGGAGATGCTTCGCGCTGACATTAAGGATCAGCCAACCGAATTGGCGCTCGATACGATCACAAGGTTAACGCGCGAACGGCGGTTTCGCGCCGAGGTTCAAACCTTAAGCGGGGTTGCTGATACCGGCGCCCTTGGCCGGGCACTTTCGGATACGGCCGATGCGGTAATCCGCGTGATAACTGATCTGGCGCGCAGCGATATGGAGCGCCGCCATGGCAGGATCGAGGGTGATTTCTTTGTTTTGGGGCTGGGCCGACTGGGTGTGGGCGACCTGACGGCAACATCTGACCTTGATCTGATTTTTGTCTGGGATGCAAGCGGCGGCGTGAAATCAGACGGCACTCGCCAGCTGGAGGCCAGCACCTATTTCACCCGTTTGGCACAAACGCTGGTCAACTGGCTTGGCGGGGCGACGGGGGAAGGCAGCTTGTTCACCATCGACGCACGCCTTCGTCCTGACGGGGAAAAAGCTAATCTGGCAGTATCGCTGTCCCGGATGGCCGAATATTATCAAAATGAAGCATGGCTATGGGAAAAGCTAGCCTTGGGTAAAGGGCGTCTGATCAATGACATAAACAACGCCCCAAAAATCATCCGCGTGGTAGAGGACGCACTAGCATCCCCGGTCCCACTGGCCGATGTCAGCGCTGCGCTTGCCGATATGCTGGCGCGACTTCGATCCAGCTATGGTCCGGCGCAGGACTGGCAGTTACGCCACCTGCCGGGCGGCATTGGTGAACTCGACCTTCTTATTCAGGGAATGAGGATGATCAATGCTGACTTATTCACCAAAACAGGGTTTTCTGGTGAGGCCATTCTGCAATCGCTTGCCGATAATGGCCGTATTGGCGATGAAGATGCCGCCATGCTGCTGGAAATACAGACCCTTTTCGCTCAACTCCAGCATAATTTGCGTTTGGTTAACGGCGGTGTTGGCGGCGATTTGGACTTGCTGGCAGCCCAAGGGGTACAGTTTGTTCTACATGCCTGTGACAGCCCTGATCAGGAGACCTTGAATGCAAGGCTAAAGGCGATGCGCGGCCATGTGGAGGCGCTTTTTGAACGCCTGTTTCCAGTATAATTCATCGCACAATACCCGAAAAAACACCATTATCGTCAAAACGACTCATTTTCGGAAAATTTGGAACAGACGAAGCAGGTTTTTGGCGTCTATCAGAGCGAAACAGCAAAAGCTGTTAGTTTGAACTCCTAAAAAAAACATAATAGCGCTTCCGGACCGCTGGCAACCACCAGAACCGAGCCATTGAAGGACCTGTAGATCTGCCATGCTGAGATCCGCTGCTGCATCTTGGACACTGTTTTTTGGCCTGTTGCTGATCATGGCTGGCAATGGGCTACAGGTCGTTCTGCTGGGTATTGAGGCTAAAACCGCTGGCTTTTCCGACATTACCACCGGCTTTGTTATGGCCGGGTATTGTCTGGGTATTTTTCTGGGTTCGATACTGGTGCCAAAATTGCTGGATAATGTCGGGCATGTGCGCGTATTTGGTGCGATGTCGGCACTGGCATCGGCGGCGGTGCTGATTATTGCCGGCTTTGAATTACCGTTGCTCTGGGCGCTGATGCGTATTCTGACAGGCTTTAGCTTTGCCGGAATGTATATCGTTAGTGAAAGCTGGCTGAACGATAAATCAACGAATGAGACGCGCGGTCAAATGCTATCGCTTTATATGATTGGCTCGATGGGGGGAATGGGCGCCGGGCAGATGTTGATCGGCTTTGGCGGAAACAGCAATATCGGTTTGTTCCTGCTGGCATCGGTGATGGTGTCGGTGGCAGTGGTTCCGGTGCTGCTGACCGCCGGATCAGCACCAGGATTTGAAGAGCCCGAGCGCATGAGCATTCGCCGCCTCTTTCAGATATCACCGCTGGCAGTCATCGGGCTCAGCATTAACGGTGTCGCGGTGGCAATGCTGTTTGGCATGGGCGCGGTTTATGGCAGAGCGATCGGCATGAACAACACCGAAATCGGCTATTTCATGACCGCACCGGTACTTGGCGCATTGGTGTTGCAATACCCAATTGGCAGACTGTCAGACCGATTTGACCGCCGGTTGGTGATTCTTCTCGTGGCCTTAATGGGCGCGGCGGCGGCGGCGGCGGCCACCTTGTTCAACCTGCCAGAGTTTTACCTGCTGTTGGGATGCATGTTCTTTTATGGCGGCGCTTTGTTCCCGACCTACTCGCTTTGTATCGCACATGCGAACGACTTTCTGACACCCCGCCAGATGGTAGCGGCAGCGTCTGGTCTGGTGATGATGAATGGCGTTGGCGCCGTTCTGGGATCACCCCTTGCCGCGCTGTCAATCGAGTTTCTGGGTATCAATAGCTTTTTTGCCATGATTGCAGCGATGCAGGCATTGCTGGTCAGTGTGGTGCTGTTCAGGATGACCCGCCGGTCCGCCGTGCCGAACGAGGCGCAGGGCAGTTTTGTTGCTATTCCGGAATCATCCAGTGCGGTTGCCGCTGTTCTGAATCCGGAATCGGAATGGGTGCCTGTCGGTGATGAGATCAATGAAGAAGATGATCCATTCCACGATAATCCCTATATAAACTAAACATATGACCTAACTATATATAGGAAGCACTGGATATATAGGAGGCACTGGATATATAGGAGGCACTGGGCCGGGCCAGTCTTGACCCGGAATCCTTGTTTTCCTATCCTTCAGGACTATCCATAAGCAGGAGGCGGCGCCCCGCCTTTCCTGCTTTTATAGAAGGACAAATTAACCCTAATGTATTAGTTATAACTTATGAATAAATCCCTGATTTCATCACGCGCCGCATCCATGTGGCAGATTTTGAGTGTCCTCACAGTCTTGCTTTGTCTTGGTGTAGCGGGCGGGCGGATGGCGGCGGCGTCAGGAGAGCAGCCATTTTCATTTTCGGGCGAGATTAAGGTCACAAAAATATCTGATGGGGATTCGGTTCGCAGCGGACCCTTAAAAATTCGACTGCACGGTGTGGACGCGCCTGAAATACAACAGGTTTGCCGCGATGCTAACGGAGCCGAATGGTCGTGCGGCAAGATTGCCAAGGATGCCCTTGAATCGCTGATCGCCGAGGCACCAAGCCTGCGATGTGATTTGCTGGATATGGACCGATATGGCCGTCTGGTCATGCGGTGCTTTGCCGGGGATATAGATATCGCAAAGGCGATGGTGGCAAACGGCATGGCGCTGGCTTACCGGGCCTATTCATCGGAATATGTGGCCTTTGAGAATGCCGCCCAAGCCAACCAGCGGGGGCTTTGGCAGGGGGAATTTGATGCCCCTTGGGACTGGCGCCGGAAGAAACGTGAGGCACAAAAGCAAAAGAAAAAGACTAAAAATCCATGATGCTTGACAAAACACCTGACAAACTCTGACGGCTTTGCCATATTCTCGCCAGTCAATGAGATGTTGCGCAGGAGTTCAGGATGAACGACGAAGAACGAATTACAATTATCGCCGAAAGTTTTGAAGCGGCTGCTTTGGAATTTCACCGCCGCAATCTTGCTGCCGATGGATATCGGATGGCGGGCCCGATCAGCATGCAACGCTTTGAGCTGATGAACGGACCAGAGCGCGAAGTTCTGTTTGACGGCAACCCGATGTTCGCCGTGACCTTTGCCCGTGAAAACACCTAATCCGGGATTAGGGTCGCCCCAGCTCAAATTAGGCCAAGAAATACCTAACTTTCAAAGCAGGCCAAGATCACGAAGCTCGGCGACGAGGGCGGGCGGCATAGCCGCGTTATCCTCAGCACTATAGGGGGTATCGCGCGGCGCGTCTTCGGCCTCTAGATATCTCCATCCCTGAAAAATACGCAGCCGCCGTGGTTCAACCGGGATCAACTCGGGCCCGAGAATAATTCCGCAGGCGGGCTTGCCATCGCCGCGTTGCATGGCCCGAAGCTCAATAATCGGCTGGCGGGCGCACATCACCCCCTTAATCACCCAGAATATTGAACCGCCATCCAGAATCTCGTCACTACGCCGCGGCGTGTTGCGCGTGACGTGCATTAATTCCATGCCGTCCTTGATCCGGATTTCTTGCCATTCCCGAAGCGCAGCAAGTGACGGTGATCCCACCGATAATTTTTTGAGATGAACCGTCATAAACCTGCTTCAGACCCCGGTACTTTTTATCAGATAACTTTTGCCATGCGGCACGGGAGTGATGATAGCTAAGTCAGGTGGATGGCGGCAAGGCCCAGAAAAACGAAAAAGCCAATAACATCGGTAATCGTGGTGATAAAAACGCTGGAGGCAACCGCCGGATCAACGCCAACACGAACCAGTCCCAACGGCACCAGCGTTCCGCTAAGTCCGGCAACCACCAGATTAGCAAACATCGCCACCGCCATCACCGCCGCAATATTCGGATCATTGAACCATAGATAGGCCATGCTTGCCGCCAGAAAAGCAAAGATAACACCGTTCAGAACGGCAACCGTCAATTCCCGAAGGACAAATTTGGCAGCAGCATCGCGGTCAATCTGCCGCAATGCCAGCGCACGCACCGCAACGGTCACGGTCTGGGTTCCGGCATTGCCGCCCATCGATGCGACAATCGGCATCAGAATCGCCAACGCCACAAAACTCTCAATCGTCGCATCAAACAATCCGATAACCGCCGAAGCCAAAATCGCCGTTACCAGATTGATCAACAACCATGAGCTGCGCCCCTGCAAGGTCTCCCACAAGCTGGATTTGACATTCGCTTCGCCAACACCGGCAAGCGCCATCAGATCTTCCTCAGCCTCTTCATCAATCACATCAATCACATCATCAATGGTGATCATCCCGATGAGGCGGCCATGTTCATCAACCACCGGCGCACTGACCATGCCATACCGCCGAAACAGGATCGAGACTTCCTCCTGATCCATATCGGCTGGAATATTGCGGAAATCGACTTCCATAATCTCGCTCATCCGGCGCGGACGCTGTGAGCATAAAAGCTTGCCGAGCCGCACCTCCCCGATTGGGTTTCTTGCGGGATCAACAACAAAAATCATATAAAAATCGGCATCATCAAAGGACGATTCGCGCAGGAAATCTATGGTTTGGCCCACCGTCCAGAAGGATGGCACGGTAACAATTTCGCGCTGCATCATTCGGCCGGCAGAATCTTCAGGGTATGACAGTCCCTCTTCAACCAGCACCCGGTCTTCGGCAGGTAGAGCTGCCAGAACATCGTCAATTTCGTCCTGTTCCAGCTCTTCGATAATGTTCACTGCATCATCGGTTGGCAGATCAGGGAGTTGGCGTGCCAATGCTGCCATTCCCATCACTTCAACAATTTCATCACGCTTATGTTCTTCAAGAAAGGCGAGCGTTTCTGCCTCCAGCCCATCGCCCAGTATCTGGACCAGCTGGGCCGCCTGATTAGCCGATAATCGCTCCAGCAAGTCGGCCTGATCAGCGGGGTGAAGCGGCGCAACCAGCGCCCGCGCACGATCACTCGCCCCCTCTCTTAAAGCGGCAGCGATCGCGTTTTCAACTTTGGGAGTCAGCCCGTAAAGCGCCGCAAGACGGTCACCATCATCGCGCCGGTCAACGATGTCATTCGCCGCCGCGAGCGACGCTATCATCTGATCATGCTGATTATCACGGGAAGTCATCACGCCCAGTTCTAAAGATTGCCCTTGGGAAACCGCACCATAGCAGATCAACGGGCGAACACAAACTCCACCGGATGCATATTATGAGGGTAAATAATACATCAATTAATCAATTGGATAGTATGAAGGTAATTTTATTACCAAACACATGCCCGGGCTGGCCTTGACCCTTTAATACAATTTTCAAGTCGTCCTCAAATCCGGGGGATTGGCCCACATCTATCCAGATCATATGGCCTATCTATCCAGATCATATAGGCTAACCATCCAGATCATATAGGCCGACCCGCCGTGTATGACCATCAAAGCGAACCTCATGCCCCACTGGCGGGTGGGCACGCTGCGCACAATCCATCCGCTCACAAACTGAACAGCCGATGCCAATTGGATCATGACGACGTTTCTTAATCGCCTCAAAATCATCGGCATAGACAAGGTCGCGCGCATGATGCATCTCACACCCCAGCGCAACAGCAAATTCAGGTGCAGCTTCTCCCGCCGGAGCCCATAATTTAGGAACCGTTCGCGCGATCGTAAAAAACCGGTGACCGTTTGGTAACTCGGCGGCCTGAAAGCGCATCTGATCGGGCGTGCGAAAAGCCTTGTGCAAATCCCAGCGTGGACAGGTGCCACCATTTTTAGCGAACTGCATTCCGCCAGCCGCAAGGCGCTTAGAAATATTACCAGCATCGTCAATACGGATGAAGAAAAACGGAATGCCGCGCGCGTTTGGCGCATTCAAACTAGTCAGGCGATGACACACCTGCTCAAAACTTGCCCCAAAGCGGCGCCCCAGCAAATCAAGATCATGCCGAAGCTCGCGGGCCGATTCCAGAAAGGCATCATAGGGCATCATCACCGCAGCGGCGAAATAACCGGCAAGTGTTGTGCGAAACAGCGAACGTGCGGACTCATCGCTCATACCATGTTCCGTGCATAGGCTGTCCAGCACCTCTGGACGCGCAACCAGCGCAAGCTGGACCAGAAGATGAAACTGACGCTGCGGGCGGCGCAATGCCTCACTCACCAACATCTCACGGCGATGATGATCATATCGGCGAAGTTGGCGGCCCATGACCGAGGCAGGAATGATCCGCACCCGCAACCCCAATGCCGTGTTCGCATACCGGATTAAACTCTCCAGCAACGCCTCGCCGCCCGCATCACTCGCCATATTTCCGGTTGTCTGAACCTCGGTGCGAAAGGCAGCAGCAACACTCTCCAACTCAGCGAAATAGTTATTCGCCATTTGCAATGCCGTGCGGACATGCTCAACCGGCGTGTTGAAATCAGGGGGATGACGACCGTCACCTGACGATACTTCCAGTTGATCACGCACTTTGCGATACCCCTGAAAAAGGCTAAGCATGGCGCGCGCCGCACTGGGGGCAGCGGTAATCAGATCCTGCATTTCGCGCCGCGACACACGGTCTGCAGCCAAGATGGGGTCGGCGAACACCTCGGCAAGGTCCCCCATCAGCGCAGCACTATCATCCTCACCAAAGGCCTTCATATCAATATCAAAGCTGCTGCCAAGCCGCAGTAACAGGCTGACAGTCAAGGGCCGCTGATTATGTTCCAGAAGATTCAGATAAGACGGGCTGATATCCAACGCCTCGGCCATCGCCGTCTGTGATAGACCCGCAGACTGGCGAAAACGGCGCAATTTATGCCCCACCAGAATTTTTTCCTGCATACCTTGCTCCATCGCTAGGTTCGGTACCGACCCTGAGCGGCACCTGTTTTTGCAATTTTGTCATAAGGTAATCTTGTAAAATGTAAATGTAAAGATTTTACAATTTTCAAGTTTGCACTTTTTTCCTCGGCATTGACCGACTGGTGTTATAGATAAAGACCGTCAGTACCGCTTTATATATCGTTCCCGTTTTCGATTATGAAACTTAACCTCCCTTGTTCAACAGGAGCAGACCAATGAATGACACAAACACACAAGCCACCTTCGAGTCCCATGTAGGCGCAGCTGCAGGCCGTTTTGACGGTATCAAGCGCGATTATTCAATGGCCGATGTGGAAAAACTGTCAGGCTCGGTTAAAATTGAGCATTCGTTGGCCCGCAATGGTGCCAACAAGCTTTGGTCGCTTTTGGACAGTGAAGATTATGTGCATTCGCTTGGCGCGATGACCGGCAATCAGGCAATGCAGATGGTCCGCGCCGGACTAAAGGCGATTTATCGGTCAGGCTGGCAGGTTGCTGCCGACGCCAACACCGCCGGCGGCATGTACCCCGACCAGTCTCTATATCCGGCGAATTCAGGCCCGGAACTGGCCCGCAAAATCAACCGCACGCTGCAACGCGCAGACCAGATTCAAAAGCTGGAAGGCGGCGATGATATCGACTGGTTTGCGCCCATCATTGCCGATGCAGAAGCCGGCTTTGGCGGGGCGTTGAACGCCTTCGAGTTGACCCGCTCCTATATTGAGGCGGGCGCTGCCGGGGTGCATTTTGAGGACCAGCTTGCCTCGGAAAAGAAATGTGGGCATATGGGCGGCAAAGTGCTGATCCCCGTCCAGCAACATATTGCGAATTTGAACGCGGCGCGGCTGGCAGCGGATACATCTGGCGTTCCGACGCTGATTGTGGCCCGCACCGACGCCGAGAGCGCCAAGCTGATCACCTCCGACGTTGATGAGCGCGACCGCCAGTTCCTGACAGGTGAGCGCACCGAAGAAGGGTTCTTCCGCCTCGATCCAAAGGATTCGTTCGAGCGCTGTGTGGTGCGCGGACTGGCGTTCGCCGAATATGCCGATTTGATCTGGATGGAAACATCGACGCCAAACCTGGAACAAGCGCAACGCTTCGCCGATGCCATCCATAAGGAATTCCCGAACAAGATGCTGGCGTATAACTGCTCGCCAAGCTTTAACTGGTCATCCAACCTGTCCCAAGAAGATATCGCCCGTTTCCAGCGTGAAATTGGCGCGATGGGCTATAAATACCAGTTTATTACGCTAGCTGGCTTCCACTCGATGAACTTTTCAATGTACCAGCTGGCAAACGGTTATCGTGATCGCGGCATGGCGGCCTATTGCGAACTACAAAACGCTGAATTTGAGGCCGAGGCTATCGGTTATACCGCAACCCGTCACCAGCGCGAGGTTGGAGCCGGATGGTTTGACGCCATTTCGGTTGCGGTCAAGGGCGGCCAATCAGCCACCACAGCGATGGACGAGTCCACCGAGTCAGCGCAGTTTGCTGCTGAGTAAAGACTTTTCTGGGCGATATTCGCGCATCAGAACCATGTCAACCAGAGCTAAGGCCGGGCGTTTTTCATTTTTTCCGCCCGGCCTTTACTATTCACTCCCGGCCTTTACTATTTTATTTTTAGATCATTTTCCGGCAAGCAACGGGGCGGCCAACGCGGTGACGGTCTGATATGTCAGATCAATATCGCTAGCGCGCGTCGTAGTTGTGCCGATGCTAACGCGAATAACATACCGCCCATCATGCACTGTTTGCGTCAGATACAGCGTCCCATCAGCATTCACCGCGTCAACCAGCCGCGCATTCAGCGCGTCCAGCTCTTGGCCATCTTTCATTCCCTTGCGCCGGATACGAAAGCTGAACAGCCCCAGCCGCGGCGGGCTGGTAATCTCAAACCCTGCGGCCGCCTCAATGCGCGCGGCAAGATCAACGGTCCATGCAACGTGATCACGGATGATTGCCTGCAATCCTGAAACCCCATAACAGCGGATTACAAACCACAGTTTTAGCGCCCGAAACCGGCGGCCAAGTTCCATCGTCATCTGCGAGTAATCGATGATATCATCGGCGTCCTGCGTTACCAGATAGGCAGGTGTAATCGACATTGTTTTCTTGAAATCATCGGTTGATTTAATGAAATGAACCGAGCAATCGAAATTCGTCATCAGCCATTTATGCGGGTTGAAGACGATTGAATCCGCCATTTCAATACCATCAGCAAGATACCGAAATTCCGGGCATATTAACGCCGACCCCGCCCACGCAGCATCAACATGCGAGAACAGCCCCTCAGCTCTGGCAATGGGTAGAATCCGTGTCAGGCTGTCACTGACGCCAACGCCGGTACTGCCAATAACAGCGACTAAGGCGCAGGGCAAATACCCGGCAGCGCGATCGGCATTAATCGCCGCCTGCAATGCATCTGGACACATCGCGCCTTCATCATCGCTGGCGACGCGAACTAGATTTTCGCGGCCAATTCCGGAAAGAAAAACAGCCTTGTCAATTGATGAATGTCCTTCGGCGTTGGCATAGACACGAAGCCGTTTCTGCCCGAATAATCCCTGTTCCTTTGATTTCCAGTCAAGCGCTTTATCGCGGGCAGTCAATACCGCTGACAATGTGGCCAGCGTAGCCCCGCCTTGAATGATGCCGTGCCAACCATCGCCAATACCAATCATCTGCCGCAACCAGTCCAGAACATGAATTTCCATTTCGGTCCCGGCGGGCGAGGTTTGCCAAAGCATGCATTGTGCGCCCATTGCAGCGGTTAGCCATTCGGCCAAAATTGACGGAGGACTGCTGTTAGAAGGAAAATACGCAAAAAACCGGGGATGCTGCCAATTGGTGATGTGCGGCACTACCAGCTTTTCAAAATCAGCAAAAACCTGTTCAACAGTCTCGCCATCTTGCGGGGGTGCTGGCGGCAGACTGGCACGCACCTCACCGGGCCGTGTTGGCGGGCGAACTGGCCGTTCACTTAGCGTTTCCAGATAGTTGGCAGCCCAGCTTGCGGCGCGCCCTCCCCATTTTTCAAGATCGCGGTTATCCATTCAGGTCTCTTTTCCTGTGATAAAAATGGCAATGTCACCAAGGTTGGTTCCGGTTGGCGATGTTTTTAACAATTGATCGCGCGCATCAAGATAAGAGTAGCTGTCATGGTTTTGCAAAGCTATTGCTGCGGCTGTGCTGTCAAAAATATCTTCCGAAGTGATAATCGCACCGGCAGCATCGGTTGGCCCGTCGCGCCCGTCAGTTCCAGCAACCAGAACCATCCAATGATCCGGCGGATTTTTCATTGCATGCATCGTTGCGGCAAAAGCCAGCGCCATTTCCTGCGCACGCCCCCCTTTACCGGACCTGTAATTCTGATCAAGCCGAACTGTTGTCTCACCGCCAGTCACGGCCCAGACGATTTTCGCGCGCGCCTGTTCATCCGTTTGTGCCTCAACAATCCTCGCCGCAATCACAGCGCCCAGCTTGGCCGCATCACCGGTCAGCTGGGGCAGGCTAAGTTCAACGCATGAATCCGGATCCCCCCCAAAAAGCGCGGCGGCCACAGCATGACTGGCGGCATTCCGACACAGATCATTGCTTGCCAAAAGATGACTGGTCACCTTATCCAGCACCGCATCACCCGGGCGCACCGGAAGATCAGCCTTACCGCCTTCGACCTGGCGTAGTATTTTCGCCGCCCCATCAAGTGCGTTAAGGCCGGTGCTCTCTATTAGCTTGATCACATCTTCCAGCAACACCGGATCACCAACCGCCGGACCACTCGCAATCGCCTCAAAATGATCGCCCGGAACATCCGATAACAAAAATTGCGTTATGCGGGCGGGGGCTGCCAGGCGGGCCAGCCGTCCTCCCTTTAAGGTTGAAAACAGACGGCGCACCGCGTTCATTTCAAGAATATCCAACCCGCTGGCCAGCAACGCATCATGCAGCGCCTGTTTATCCGCTAATGTCATCCCGTTGGACGGGGCCGGCAGTAACGCAGACCCGCCGCCACTGATCAGCAGCAAGAGATGATCATCTTCCTCGAGTGCATCAACAGCCTTGGCAACCGCCTTACCCGCGATCAACCCGCGTTCATCAGGCACCGGATGCGAGCTGGCGAAAACTTGCATATTTTCCATATCAGCGCACAGCCTGTCACCATCTTCGCTGGCAAGGCTTTCATCAGTGGTCACCACGATAGAAGGTACATAGCCCAAATTTTTGACCATCGGGCTTTTGGCCATCGGGCTATTAGGTGGGGCGTTTGCGATAAAATCACGCGCCGCCAGTGCCATGCTGGCACCCGCCTTACCGATGGCAATAATTAGTGTTGGCATGATGGGGGTCGGCATGATGGGGTCATCCGGGTTGGCCAGAGCCTTATCGGCAAGATCGCGCATTGCCGCCCTTGTAACATCAGCCGGGTGCCCAGCCGCCAACGCGGCATCAAACGCTGTTTTGGCAATATCTGCCCAATGGCTGGCCTTCGCTACCGCTGGACTGGTTCCAACTGGCATTTTTTCAGCCATATCAGCCCACCATATCGGGCATTTTCGCGCCGCTGGCAAAAGCGCGAGCATTGACTAAAACCTTCATTCCCATGGCAGTTCTAGTTTCAATCGTCGCCGAACCAAGATGCGGTAACAGCACCGTATTCGGCGCCGCTAGCAGCGCCGGATTAATCACGGGCTCGCCTTGAAAAACATCCAGACCGGCACCGGCGATTTTCCCAGCTGTTAATGCGGCAGACAGCGCATCCTCATCCACAACATCGCCGCGCGCCGTATTAATCACAAAGGCATCGGGGCGCATCGCGGCAATCGCCGCTATATCCAGAACATGGCGAGTAGCGGGGGTTGCGGCGCAGTGCAAGCTGACAAAGTCACTTTGCGCGCACAACTCGGCAACGCTATCCACCTGCCGCCCTTGAACGCCTGCACCGCCGGGAATCAGCGAGCGGTTATAGTAACAAATATCCATCCCAAAGCCAAAATGCGCGCGCGCAGCCACCGCCTGCCCGATCCTGCCCATGCCAATAATGCCGAGGGTTTTGCCGGTCATCGCACGGCCAATCATATGCGTAGGCCGCCATCCCGCCCATTCGCCTGCGCGTAACTCACGCTCTGCCTCACCGGCGCGCCGACACAGCATCAACATCAATGTCAGCGTCAAATCGGCAGTAGCATCGGTAAGCACGTCCGGCGTGTTGGAAACAGCCAGACCATGCGCGGCAGCAGCCGCAAGATCAATATGATTTACACCAACGCCGTAATTAGCAATCAGGCGGCATTTTCCTTTGGCAGCGGCGGCGATAATATCAACGTCGATAACGTCAGATACCGTTGGCGCGGCAATGTCATGCGCTGCAAACCCTGCCATCAAAGCTGCCTTGTCCAACGGCGCATCATCCGTATTAAAAGTCACATCGAAATGCTCGGCAAGCGCCTCTTCGGCCACCGCTGGCCAGCGGCGCGTAACAGAGATGGACCGTTTTTTGGGCGATGAAGCAGGTGAAGTCATAAAGTCTAACCCAATCTGATTGCGAGCGTCATAAAGAAAAATCAAACAATAGAGAAGCTGACGATAAACGAAAAGAGGGCACCGCCACCACGGTGCCCTCAAATTTTACAGATATGCTTTAGGCGACACTCATTTTGGGTCCGTCAGCAAGAAATTTCCTGATATGGACGCCAAAATTTATCATTAGCCGGGAATCTTACCCGTCACGCCTTCAGCGTAGAAGTTCATGTCGTTCCACAGATTGCCGTCGTTAAACTCTTCGCCAGCTTTCAAAATGACATTTCCTTCATTGTCAGTAATCGGGCCCGAGAAGATGTTATAACCGCCAGCGACCTTTTCAGCCGCAGCCTTACCCGCAGCGGCAACATCGTCTGGCATATTCTCAAACGGTGTCAGCACAAGGTAATCGTTGGACAGACCAACCCATGTATTGCCAGCCCAATGATCAGGACCTTCACCCGTTGACCATGACCCGTCCATCATCGCCTCAATCTGACCGATGTAATACGGGGCCCAGTCGTTAACCGAGCTGAACAGCTGCGCTTTCGGAGCAAACGACTTCATGTCGCTTGACTGACCAAAACCAAAGACACCAGCTTTTTCAGCTGTCTGCAACATAGCAGGGCTGTCGGTGTGCTGAGCCATGATGTCGGCACCTTCAGCGATATGAACCTTGGCAGCGTCAGCTTCCTTGACCGGATCATACCAGCTATTCACCCAGATAACCGAAAGTTCGGCGTCAGGGTTAACCGAACGCATGCCAAGAGCAAAAGCATTGATGCCCTGAATCACTTCGGCAATCGGGAATGACGCGATGTAACCAATCTTGTTTGTTTTGGTCATTTTGCCCGCGACGACGCCCTGCACATACCGGCCTTCATAAAAGCGGATATTACCAGTTGCCACATTTGAAGAGCGCTTGTACCCGGTCAGATGAACGAATTTCACATCAGGAAATTCAGAAGCCACCTTCATTGTCGGGTCCATATAACCAAACGAGGTAGTGAAGATCATTTTATTACCCTGCTGCGCCAGCTCACGGATAACGCGGGTTGAATCAGGACCTTCAGGAACATTCTCAACATAGGTTGTTTCAACCTTGTCGCCGAAATGCTTCATCACGTCCTGACGCGCGACCTCATGCGCATAAGTCCAGCCGTGATCTCCGGGGTTAGTCAGATAGACAAAGCCAACTTTGACTTTTTCATC
>JAACDV010000297.1 GCA_009936825.1 Bacteroidota bacterium
GTTGAGGAGGAAGAGACCCAACAAAGAGTGCGGGTAGGTGTGCATTTTACGGATGTACGAAAGGTTGCTTATCGCGATATTGAGTTTGGTAGTGATCAGATTTTATCCTTACTTGCGATAGAATTTGTGTCTCAAGAACCTCCAGGGGGGATTTTGCGTATAATCTTTTCTGGGCAATCTGAAATTCGTCTCACCATAGACGCATTGAATATGGTAATGCAGGATGTTACGCCCGGATGGTCAGCTTCTAGCCGACCACAACATAAAGATGATGAGCCGTTAAACGAGAACTAATATGGTCTTGCGACTGAATAAAACAGATACAGATTTTGATGCGACCTTTGCTCGACTTCTCACTATGAAGCGGGAGCAGGATGAGGATGTTAATCTCGCTGTGAGTGATATCATTAATGATGTTCGCGAACGGGGCGATGAGGCTTTGTGTGATTATACGGAGCGTTTTGACCGTAATGTTATGACACTGGATATGTTGCGCGTTTCTCCAGACGAGATTGACCGTGCTGAAGCGGACTGCCCTCAAGAAACGTTGCAAGCACTGGATGTTGCCGCGAAAAGAATTGCCGATTTTCATGCCCGCCAAAAGCCGCAGGATGAGCGCTTTACTGATGCGCAGGGAGTTGAACTGGGCCATCGCTGGACAGCAGTAAGCGCGGCGGGAATTTATGTGCCAGGCGGACTGGCTAGTTATCCCTCCTCTGTACTGATGAATGCGTTACCTGCCAAAGTTGCTGGGGTTGACCGCCTCGTCATGGTTGTCCCTATGCCAGAGGGTAAGGTTAACCCGCTTGTGTTGGCGGCGGCAAAACGCGCCGGTGTTGATGAAATATATAAAGTCGGCGGTGCGCAAGCTGTTGCAGCACTGGCTTATGGTACAGACACAATCGAGCCTGTTGATGTGATTGTCGGCCCGGGCAATGCTTATGTGGCGGCGGCCAAGAAACAAGTCTTTGGATATGTTGGCATTGATATGGTTGCGGGTCCGTCGGAAATTTTGGTTGTTGCCGATGCTGAAAATGATCCAGCTTGGATTGCGGCTGATTTGTTATCTCAAGCAGAGCATGACAGCGTGGCGCAATCAATTTTGATGACCGATGATGTGGCCTTTGCAGAGGCCGTCTGTAACGAGGTGGAACGGCAATTGAGTGATCTGCACCGGGCAGAAATTGCCCGTCAAAGCTGGGAAAATTTCGGGGCGGTTGTCCTTGTGCCAGACTTAACTCAAGACGGACCGGCGCTGATTGACCGGCTGGCTCCGGAGCATCTTGAACTGGCGGTCAAAGATCCTGAAGGTCTTTCTAATAATATCAGGAATGCAGGGGCTATTTTTCTGGGGCGTTATACACCTGAAGCTATTGGCGATTACATTGCCGGACCAAATCACGTTCTGCCGACGGCACGAGCTTCGCGTTATGCGTCAGGGCTTTCTGTTTTGAATTTTATGAAACGCACGTCGCTGGTTTCGTGTTCAGCCGATAGTTTAAAAGAAATTGGAATGGATGCTATTCGTCTGGCTGAGTCCGAGGGGCTATCCGCGCATGCGAAATCTGTTGCAATAAGATTGAACAAAAACTGATGAATGACACGCCGGCAGATAACCCGAATAGAATCGTTCATCTATCCCTAGATGATCCGGCGCTGATTGCCCGTAACCCTGATGTTGAACATGAACGCCGTGTCGCGATTTTTGATTTGCTGGAAGAAAACAGTTTTTCGCCAAAAGATTGCGCGCCTGGGCCCTATCGGGTAACCCTTTCCCTGACTGAAAAGGGGCTTAATTTTCGCCTGTGTAACCTTGAGGATAATCCCTTAAAAGATATTGAACTCTCCTTGATGAGTTTTCGGCGGCTTGTGAAGGATTACTTCCTGATTTGTGAAAATTATTACCAAGCTATCCGTTCAGCTTCGCCTGATAAAATTGAAACAATAGATATGGGGCGCCGGGCTATACACAATGAAGGCTCTACCTTGCTTCAAGAGAAGTTGTCCGATGTTATCACAATGGATTTTGATACGGCTAGACGCCTTTTCACCTTGATTTGCGTATTGCAAATGAGGGGTTGATTTTAACTCATTTTATGGTCATTCTCCGGCCATTATACAGGAAAGATATATGGCTAAAGAAGAACTGCTTGAATTTCCGGGAACTGTTGTCGAGCTTTTGCCGAACGCAACCTTTCGCGTGAAATTGGAAAATGATCACGAGATCATTGCCCACACTGCCGGGAAAATGCGGAAAAACCGTATTCGCGTTTTGGCAGGCGACAAGGTTCTTGTAGAAATGACTCCATATGACCTCACTAAAGGGCGCATTACCTATAGATACAAATAGGCAAAAACTATGGCTTGCCAGCGCATCGCCCCGTCGTCTTGA
>JAACDV010000070.1 GCA_009936825.1 Bacteroidota bacterium
AACGATTTCTGCACATGAAATCAACGCCTTAAATTTTGGAGAAAAATGATGGTATGGCCCGTCCTGTGTACTTTTCCTTCATTTGCTTGGTGGGCAGTCTTGAGGCCCGTTATACGCCGCCAAAACCCCTGCCAGAAACGCGCTCAACATAGGGGGGCGCGTCGGTCTTTGTCAAGCATTCAATCCGCCGCAATGACCCGAAAAGAGACCGGAAACGGCCCCCAAAATGAGACCCGAAATAAGACCCGAAAGGAGAAAGCGATAACGATCCGGCAATTGCAGGGATGATTGACTGGAAATGGCGGGAAAAACTGGGCTTAGGTGGCGACCCCTTAGGCGGCAACCCTTTAGGCGGCAACCCCTAGGCGGCAACCCTTTATGCGGCAACTATGTCGCGGATACGCTCGGCTGTTTGTAAATCCACAGAAACCAGTTTGGAAACCCCGCGCTGTTCCATTGTAACGCCGAACAGCCGGTCCATTCGGGCCATCGTCATCCGGTGATGCGTCACCACAAGAAAACGTGTATCGGTTTTGGCACAAATATCACTAAGCAGGTCACAGAACCGCACCACGTTAGAATCGTCCAACGGTGCATCAACCTCATCCAATACACAAATTGGTGCGGGGTTGGTCAGAAAAACGGCAAAGATGATGGCAAGCGCGGTCAAGGCCTGCTCGCCGCCTGATAATAGCGATAGCGATTGCAGGCGTTTTCCCGGCGGGCTCGCCATGATCTCAAGGCCAGCATCCAGCGGGTCATCGGCGTCGGTAAGCTGCAATTCGGCGTTGCCACCACCAAAAAGCTGTTTGAACAGCGTTTTGAAATGCCCGTTCACTTCGGCAAAGCTTTTGAGCAATCGTTCCCGGCCCTCACGGTTCAACTGGCTGATTGCGCTTCGAAGCTTGGCAATGGCGGCAAGCAAATCGTCACGCTCTTCTTCCATGCTGGTGATGCGGGTGGCGATTTCTTCCATTTCTGCCTCAGCCCGTAAATTCACCGGCCCAATATTATCTCGCTCGCGGATCAGCTTTTGCAGACGATCCTCTAATATGTGAAGTTCTGGCAAAGTGGTGGCATCGGTAACCTCGGCAAAATTGGCAATGCCATCGGGCGCGCAAGACAGCTTTTCGGCGATATTTTCGCGCAGGCTGACAATGATTTCCTTGGCGCGTTCCTGCTGACCCTCAATCCGGATCAGGGTTTCCCTTGTGTTTGCCAGGGCTGCATCATTTTCGCGCTGCGCTGCCTCGGCGGCGGCTAAGGCGGTCTCGGCGCGTTGCAGGGCGTCACCTGCCTGTTGGCGGTCGGCTGCCGCCGCCTCCAGCCTGTCCGCAATCTCGGCGCGTTGGCGTTCGATGTCGGCGGGTAGGGCTTCGAGGCGTTGTTTCTCGCTTTCACCATCTGCTAGGCGGTTTTGCATTTCGGTCACTCTGGCGGCAGCGCCCTCAAGGCGGTCTTGCCATGCGCCGCGTTCACGCTCGCATTCGCTGATCCGTTGGCTGGCCCCACGCACAAGTTCGCTCAGGCGGGACATGGCCTGCATCCGCTCGCCAAGGGCCTCTCGTGCGGCTTCGGCATCGCTGTTTGCGTTGGCCTCGGCGGTGCTGAGGGCCGCATCATCGCCCATTGCACTGGCTTCGGCCTGAAGCGACACTAATTCTGTCGATACGGTGTCTAGTGCGGTTTGCAGGTCGCTTGCGCGGTCCTGCGCCGATTGTAATTTCAGCGATCCTGACTCGGCATTGCGCCGTGCCATCGCAAATGCCTGTTCGCCCGCATTGGCCTCGGCTCTTGCGCTAACCACTGCTTCGCGGGATTTGGCAAGGGTGGCTTCGGCTTTGGTCCTCGCGGTATGGCGTGCCTTGCCGTCGGCGGCGGCGATAATGGCTTTTTCCTGCAGGGTGTCTAGGCGTTGGCGTTGGCGAATACGCTCGGCGCTCTTATCGCTGCCGCTTGCCTTTCGCACAAATCCGTCCCACCGCCACAGGCCGCCTGCTTTTGTGGTCAAGGCCTGCCCCGGGGTCAGGTTTGCTTGCCCGCTTTGGGCAATGGCCGCATCGGCAACCACACCAACCCCCGCCAGCGTTGCCGCCAAACCGGGGGCACCGTCAATAAAATCAGCCAGAGCAATGCTATCTTTTGGTGGGCCAAGGGTGGGGGTGGTTGTGGCGGAGATCCAAAAGCTGTTATTGCCGGCATCAATTGGTGCGTTTAGCTCGTCGGCCAGATAGGCGGCCAGCGCATTTTCCATGCCATCACGCACACTTAAACTATCGGCAATCGGCACCTCATCAGGGGTACTGGTATCAGCCAACAGGAATTGCAGGGCATCAATTTCCGCTTGAAGCCGCGTTAATTGCGATTCGGCGTCACGTTCGGCATTAATTGCGGCCTCGGTTTCGCTTTGGGCGTCGCCTAGCGCATGCTCTGCGCTTTGCAGTTGTGCGCCCTTTTCAAGATGGGCTACCTCGGCCTTGCCAAGTGCGCTCTGGGCCTCGGCCGATTGGCGGCTCATTGCGGCAATATCAAGCGTGGCAAGGGCGCTTTGGGCGGCAGTCTTGCGATTTTCAAGATCGGCAATGCGGTTGGCAAGGCTGGTGCGTGTGCTGGCGGCTGCTCGCAATTTAGCACTGGCCTCGGTCAAGGCTGCATCGGCAATGCGTGCGCTTTCTTTGGCAATTTCCAGCTCGTTATTGGCGGCATCACGTTGCGGGGTAGCGGTATCAATCTGTTGTCGCAAGGCAGCAATTTCATCGGCCAGCCTTGTACTCGCCGCAGTGGCATCATCGCGCAATTCGGTCTCGCGGGCCATATCGCGGCTGATCTGTTCCTGCTGTGCAAGCAGCTTTTGCAAGGCGTCACGCAGGCGCCCTTCCTCGCGGTCCAACTCATCCCTGCCAATGGCCAGGCGCTGATATTGGGCGGCCTTTGCACCCTCTTCCTCACGTAGTGGCGGCAGGGTGGCGGCAAGTTCGGTACGCGTTGTTGCGCTTTTCGCTGCGGCTTCGGTTTTTTCGGCAACACCAAGGCGGATGCTGTGCAGATCAGCTTCCGTATCGGCGAGATTTTTTTCAGCTATTGTCCATTTGGCCAGCAAAAGCTGGGCTTCGGCCTTGCGGATACGGTCGGCTACGGAACGATAGCGGCTGGCTTGGCGCGCCTGTTTGCGCAATTGATCGCGCTGTTCAACAAGGCCGGCAATAACATCATCAAGACGTTCAAGATTGGTTTCCGCCCCGCGCAACCGCAATTCGGCTTCATGCCGCCGTGAATGCAGACCAGTGATGTTTGCCGCTTCTTCCAAAAGGGCCCGGCGTTCAA
>JAACDV010000071.1 GCA_009936825.1 Bacteroidota bacterium
GCGTCAATATTCAGTCGACGGGGTGGTTGTCGCCTCATCAACCCTGCCACCAGAATTTTCCAAAGCGTTTCATGACGCCGGAATGCCAGTGGTGAATAGTTTTGGCAGATATTCGGCGGCGCCCGATGTATCGGTGGTGGGAATCGATAATCTGGAATGCGGGCGGATGGCGGCGCGCGCTTTGATTGAACGCGGCTATCGCTCGGTCGCATTTCTGGGTGGCCCGGCTTCTGCCACGTCAACTCAAGACCGATTTGAAGGATTCAGACAAGAACTTGCCGCCCATCCGCAGATGACATTCACGCACAGCTTTGCCAGCGCCTATTCATTCGATTCGGGGCGAGATGAAATGCGCCGTCTGCTGGCCAGCGGACCTCCTGCCGAGGCTTATTTTTGCGGTGATGATGTTCTGTCAATTGGCGCGCTTAGCGCGATTCAGGACAGCAAACTCCGCATTCCAGACGATATTGGCATTATCGGTTTGAACGACATGGAAATGGCGGGATGGCAAAATATTCGCCTCACAACAATCAGACAGCCCATCCAGCAGATCATTACCTCGTCAGTTGAACTGATTGTCTCAATGCTGGAAGAACCGACCCGATATCCGGAAATGCGGCTATTCCCCTGCACCCTGATTGAGCGCGACACCCTGCGCGCACCAAAATCACTTTTTCTCAAATTACCTATATATCGAGGGGCGAGCGTCAACCCATATGCCGTCATTCTTGCCCGAATGCGCCACTGCAAAAACGGCCGCCATTGAGCGCAACCCATCTTCGGCACGCGGATAAAGATCGGCACTTTTATCCATTGGTCGTCTGGCATTTTTTGCTGCTATCGCCTCGGCAAGGTCAGAATAGATATTGGCGAACGCCAGCGGCATCCCTTCGGCATGACCAACGGTGACGCGGCTGGATCGATCAGCCTCGGCAGACAGATTACCCTCGCCGCGTTCAATCACTTGCAAGCGGCCATTCAGCGGCATCCAATAGAGCTGGTTCGGGTGCTCTTGAGCCCAGCTCAAACCACCCTTCTCACCAAACACCTGCAAGGTCAAACCATGCTGACGGCCAATCGCAATCGAGGATGTCCAAAGCCGCCCAACGGTGCCACCATCCATCCGGAAATTTACCATCGCATCGTCTTCTAACTCGCGTGTATCAAGACACGAGACCGTATCGGCCGATAGCTTGGATACGTTTTGTCCGGTCACAAAACTGGCCATATGCAGGGCATGAATACCGCAATCAGCGAATTGTGCCGACACCCCAGCTTGCGCTGGATCATATCGCCAGCGCACACGTGGATTGTCGGCATCGCCGGCATCGGCATGGTGGCCATGGGCAAATTCCGCTTTTACCAAACGCACTTTGCCAAGATCACCGCGTACCACCATTGCGCGCATATGGCGCACCAGCGAATATCCGGTATAGCCGTAATTCACTGCACAGATTCGGTCGGTTGCAGCGCTGATTTTGACGATTTCTTCGCCTTCCTCAACGGTCATAGTCATCGGCTTTTCACACAAAACATGAAACCCGGCTTCAAGGAAGGATTTGGTAATTTCAAAATGTGTTGCGTTTGGCGTTGCGACAGTGACCAGATCAATCCGGTCATCACGGCCGCGCTCGGATTTCAGCATTTCCTGCCAATCGCCATAAGACCGATCAGCTGCCAACCCCAGACGTTGGCCATATTCTCGGCCTGCGTCAGGCCGGTGATCCAAGGCACCCGCAGCAAAAACAAACGCCCCATCCAGCCCCGCACCAAGACGGTGTGCCGGCCCGATCTGGCTACCTTCCCCGCCGCCGATCATTCCCCAATTTAATTTCGCCATAACAATGCACTTTCTACTGACCCGTAAATTGCTTCGGGTCCTAGTTGAACCCTATTTTTTGTAGATATTCCCGGTTTGCGATTGCGTCATCCTGTGGGCTTACATCCAAGGTTGGATCACAATCCTGCTCAACCGTACACCAGCCTTGAAAATCGGCATCCAGCAGCACTTGTCGCACATCCTCAAAAGCAACATCACCGTCGCCAAGGTTACAGAAAATTCCCTTCCCGCACGCCTCATAGAAACCGGTACGCTCGGCAATGACTGTTGCCTTTACGACCGGGTCGATATCTTTGAAATGCATATAAGAGATGCGACTCATATACCGCTTCATGAACGCCACCGGATCAAAGCCAGCATAGGAATGATGGCCGGTGTCAAAGCAGATATTCAAGATGCTGTCATCAACTTCATCCAGCAACCGGCAAAGCTCTGGCTCAAAATCCATAAATCCGCCAGCATGCGCATGAATGCCAACTGTCAGGCCATATTCCTCTGCGCCAATCCGTGCAGAGGCTGCAATCCGGTCACGATAGGCACCCCATTCAGCCTTATCCATCTGTTCAGCCTCACCCGCGCGTCCGGCGGTTGGAGCGCGGCGCGGCGAAATGCTGTCAATAAGCACAAGATGCTGCGCCCCATGCGCCGATAAAGCGCGGCAGGTGCGATGGGTAGCATCCAACACATCATCCCACTGGGCCGCGTCATGATAGGCACGAAACACCACACCGCCAATCAGTTGGAGATCATGCTGCGCCAGCCCCTCACTCAGAATCGCCGGATCCTCCGGCATAAAGCCAACCGGCCCCAACTCAATGCCTTTATAGCCAGCGGCGGCACATTCTTCCAAAACAGTCTGCCAATGCGGGTTACGCGCGTCATCAGCGAATTCAACACCCCACGAACAGGGGGCATTTCCAATTTGAATTGTCATGCCGTTCAGCCTTTCTTATGTCACGATAACCTTATCAAAACGTCCAACAAGAACTTCCAACTCAGAACCACTAGCTGCAGAACCACTAGCCAATGTCTATATCCAGCCATGTTTTCGCCGCCGAAGAGGCAAACGCTGCATCGACAATCCGCGCAACTTCCAGCCCGTCCAAAAATGTTGGCCAGACAGCCTTGCCAGTCGCGATCGACTGCAGGAAATCGCGCGCCTCAATGACAATCTGATCCTGATATCCGGTTCCGTGGCCCGGCCCCTGACAAAAGGGTAGATAGTCCGGATGCGCCGGTCCGGTCAGGATTTTACGAAACCCGCGCTCAGCCTCTACATCTTCCATCTTATAAAGCCAGATCGCGTTCTGGTCTTCCTGATCAAACCTGATCGCCCCTTTAGTGCCGCTAATCTCATAGGCATAACCCATTTTGCGGCCAGTGGCGACACGGCTGAAATACAGCTGCCCCATCGCGCCATTCTGGAACCTGCACATCATTTGCGCATGATCATCATTGCTGACCGCACCGCCCGGCCTGGAATGATGCACGGTGTCAATCTCGGCAATTACTTTGGTGATGGGGCCAACAAGGGCCAGCGCGGCATTGATCATGTGCGGGGCAAGATCACCCATCGTTCCGTTGGCCATTCCGCTTGTACGCCAGCTAACTGGCATTTCGGGATCGGCATAGAAATCTTCGGTGTGCTCGCCGCGAAACCAGGTCACATCCCCAATCGCGCCTTCGGCAATCAATTTACGGGCAAACTGGCTGGCAGGCGTGCGGATGTAATTATAGGCAACCATGTTGGCAACACCGGCAGCATTAGCTGCGGCAACCATATCAGCGGCATCTTCCAAGGACGCCCCCATCGGCTTTTCACACAAAACCGGCTTGCCAAGCGCAAACGCAGCCTTAGCAATCGCCCGGTGTGTTGCTTGGGGTGATGCAATGATCACCGCCTCAACTTTTGGATCAGCAACTAGGGCGCGCCAATCATCGGTTGCCCGGGCAAATCCAAAAGCGCGCCGATATTCCTCGGCAGTTTTTGTGCTGGTTGCACAAACCATTTCTAGAACCGGACGCAAATCGGTATCAAAAATCGCGCCAACAGCAGACATCGCAACCGCATGGGCTTTGCCCATATAGCCGCCGCCAACAATTCCTATTCCGATGCGCGTCATTCGCTGACCAATGCTAAAGTGAATTTCACTTTGCAACCGATTGCAAAATTAGTATCTTTAGTGGATCAAAGGTGCAAGCTTCAATCCGATCAGAAATGACTTTTCGATCCCTTGCCATCAGGAGACATTAAATGGACCAAGAAACGGCAATGGACGCAAAACCCCCCGGAACCGTGCCCCCCGGAACCGTGCAACTAACGACAGCGCAGGCGATCATCAGATTTCTTGAAAACCAATTTATTGAAATTGATGGTCAGGAAAGGCGAATTTGTGGAGGTGGTTTCGGCATTTTTGGTCATGGCAATGTCACCTGCCTTGGCGAGGCGTTGAACCGCGCCCATGACACTTTGCCGTTATATCGCGGCCAGAATGAGCAAAGCATGGGATTTGCCGCCGCCGGATATGCAAAGACATGGCTTCGTCAGCGATTTATGTTTTGCACCGCTAGTGCCGGACCGGGAACCGCCAATCTTCTAACCGCTGCCGCGCTAGCGCATGCTAACAGGCTGCCTATGCTGATGCTATGCGGCGATACTTTTTTAACGCGCCTACCGGACCCGGTTCTACAACAGGTTGAGCATTTCGGAAATCCGACATTTGGTGTGAACGACGCATTCAAACCTGTCAGTCGTTTCTGGGATAGGATCACCCACCCGGCGCAAATCATCCAGTCGCTTCCCGCCGCACTTAATACCATGCTGGACCCGGCAGATTGCGGCCCCGCCTTTATTGGCCTACCTCAGGATGTTCAGGGGTGGACTTATGATTACCCGGTCGCGCTATTTGAAAGGCGCGTCCATCATATTCGCCGGCAACGCCCGGATCTGGACGAAATGACGGCAGCAGCGGCGATGATTAAAAGCGCCAAAAGACCGGTGATTATTGCCGGTGGTGGCGTGCAATATTCCGGTGCTGTCGATGCGCTGACAGCACTGGCCGAGGCCCATCAAATTCCCGTCATTGAAACAATCGCTGGACGCGCCAATATGCTGGCCGATCATCCGCTGAATATCGGGCCGGTTGGCGTCACCGGATCAAACAGCGGCAATGCAGTCGCCGAGGCGGCGGATGTCGTCATTGCGGTTGGCACTCGCTTGCAGGATTTTACCACCGGATCATGGACCGCCTTTGCCGCGGATGCCCGCCTGATCGGAATCAATGCCGCCCGGCACGACGCGATGAAACATATGTCGCTGCCTGTGGTTGGGGATGCGCGCGAGTCTTTGCGTGGTCTTGGTGAGGCATTGAGGGCATATCAGGCGCCGTCTGACTGGACCAGTTTTGCCAAGGCTGAACGCGTGAAATGGGATGCCTATGTCGCCGAAAATACGTCCTATGGCAACCGTCCCAACTCGTATGCGCAGGCTATCGGTATGGTGAACACGTTGTGCGATAAGCGCGACCGCGTAGTAGCGGCGGCTGGCGGTCTGCCGGCAGAAGTTACCGCCAACTGGCGCACCCTAGACATTGGCACTGTCGATGTGGAATTTGGATTTTCCTGCATGGGATACGAAATCGCCGGTGCATGGGGCGCCCGCATCGCCCAGCAAGAGCGTGAGCCGGATAAAGACACCATCTCCTTTTGTGGTGATGGCTCATATATGATGCTCAATTCGGATATTTATTCTTCGGTTCTCAGCCAGAAAAAACTGATCATTTTGGTTCTCGATAATGGTGGTTTTGCCGTGATCAACAAATTGCAGATCAATACCGGCAATGAAAGCTTTAACAATCTGTTGACCGATTGCCCCACAATTCCCGAGCCCTTTGCCGTTGATTTCGCCGCGCATGCAATATCAATGGGGGCGACCTCAGAATCTGTCGAGAATGTTAGCGAGTTGGGCGATGCCTTTAAACGCGCCAAGGCCAGCGACATAACCTATGTAATTGTCATGAAGGTTGACGCCTTTGATGGCTGGACAAATGAAGGCCATACTTGGTGGGAGGTTGGCACCCCGCACACGTCGCCAAACGCGGCAGTTAATGCAGGCCACAAAGATGTAGAATCCAGCCGGTCTAAGCAGCGGCGAGGCGTCTGATGGCCAGTCTAACAAAGTTGCAAGGCGGTAATTTTGTTATCATCGGACGGGCTGGGATGGATATGTATCCCGACCCTCCGGGTAGCAAAACCGAAACCGCGACTAGCTTTTTCAGTTGCCTTGGAGGATCGTCTGCGAATATTGGCGTTGCCATCAGCCGGCACGGTGGGCGCTGCGCCCTTGTTACCACGGTGTCCGATGATGCGATTGGCCGTTTTGTGCTGAATGAGCTAGAAAAATACAGTATTGATCATCGCCACGTAAAAACAGTCGCCGGTGAATATCGCACCTCTATGGCGGTGGTGGAAACGCGCATAGAAGATCACCAGTCGGTGATTTATCGCAACGGCGCGGCGGATTTCCAGATGACTATGGAAGACGTCCGGGCTGTTGATTATGCCCGCTTTGACGCGCTTATCACTACGGGTACCGTTCTCGCCGCCCAGCCCTCACGCGATGCGACGTTTCACGCTTTTGACTTGGCTCAGGACGCTGGACTACCGCTGATTTTTGACGTTGATTACCGCCCCTATAGCTGGCCATCGCCCGAGGATGCAGCCGCCACCTATTCGCAGGCTGCGGCCTTGTGCGACATCATCATCGGCAATGATGTGGAATTTGGGTTTATGGCGGGTGATTTTGATCATGGTCTGGATAAGGCCCGTGATCTGGCCCGGACAACCGCAAAAATTGTTATTTATAAAATGGGTGAATACGGCGCCATTACAATCACACCGGACGATGAATTTCGAACCGGAATCTATCCAGTTGAAGCCCTAAAACCAACCGGAGCCGGTGACAGTTTCATGGGCGGATTTATTGCTGCGCTCAGTGCTGGTTATGACCTTCGGGACGCGGTTCTGCGGGGATCTGCCTGCGCGTCGATTGTCGTTAGTCGCGTTGGCTGCGCCCCGGCAATGCCAACCACATCAGAATTAGAGACCTTCCTCAAAACGAACGAAGGGCCTATTGAACTTTCGGGTTAGCGAAAGATTTCGTAAAGGAACACACCGATGCATATTGCGCCATATGACAATGCCAACCAGCCGATTGTTGACAGTGATAACCCGACTGTTCCGCTAAATTATTTCAATATCGTCAAATTGAAAAAGGGCGAGGCATTTATATATCAGGTACCGGGATACGAGACATGCATTGTTCCGGCGACGGGCATTGTCGATGTTGAAATTGAGGGGGTAAACTTTTCCGCGCTTGGCAATCGTGGCAGTGATGTCTGGGATGGTGAACCTGAGGGTGTCTACGTTCCATCAGGCGCTAAGGTTACTATTATCTGCATGTCCGATGCCACCGAGACCTTCATTGCCGGGGCAAGATATGATCAGGTTCTGGACCCGTTCGATGTGCGAGCTAATGACATTGATCTGGTGCAGTATGGTAGTGACGAGACCAAAACACATCGCAAGATCAAACATATTTTGGGTCAAAAACAGCATGATAAGGTTGGCCGTCTTCTGGTCAGCGAGCTGTTTACCGTTGGCGCAGGCGGCTGGTCCGGCTTTCCAAGCCACAAGCATGATACCGACCGCCTGCCAATAGAAACGCGGCATGATGAGACCTATAATTTCCGCTTTCGGCCAAATCATGGGTCGGGTGTGCAGATGCTGCAACGTGCCGATAACGAGCCGGGAGACGCCTATCATATTGTCAACGGGTCAACAATCTGCCTCGATAACGGCTATCATCCATGCTGTGTTCTGCCGGGTTATGAGATGTATTATTTCACCATCCTTGGCGGGCTTAGCCAGCGCAGCCTTGTGCAGTATTTTCAGCCAACACACGCCGATCAAATCGAAACGATTCCGGGCATCAAAGATATGATTGCGAAGTTCAAATGAGTCTGGTGACGCTTGCCGATGTGCTGCAACCGGCGCTGAAAGGCGGGTATGCGGTGGCCCGTCTGGTCACGCTGGGCTGGGAGGATATGCGCGCTTATGTCGAGGCGGCTGAGGCCGAAAATGCGCCGATCATTTTGCAGGCTGGCCCGTCTTGCCGGGCGCATACACCGCTGCCCATCCTTGGTGAAATGTACCGCCATCTGGCCGAAGGTGCCAGTGTGGATGTCGTTGCTCATCTTGATCACGGCTATACGCTGGATGAGTGCAAAGAGGCGCTTGATAGCGGCTTTACATCCTTGATGTATGACGGCTCCAGAAAACCGCTTCAACAGAACATCGATGAGACCGCGGCGGTTGCCGAGATGGCGCACGCTGCGGGTATTTCCTGTGAGGGCGAAATCGGCTTTGTCGGCTATGCGGATGGCGAGAACTCGGCCGGAACCGACCCAAATGAGGCCGCAATTTTCGCCCGCGAGAGCGGTGTTGATGCGATGGCAATTTCAGTTGGCAATGTGCATCTGCAACAAGATAAACAGGGCGGCCTCGATCTGGACCGTATTGCCGAGATCGAAGCGCTGAGTGATATTCCGCTGGTTATTCATGGCGGGTCTGGCGTGCCAATGGCTCAGCGCACGGCGCTTGCTAGGGGCTCGCAGATTTGCAAATTCAATATCGGCACCGAACTGCGCATGGCTTTTGGGGCAGCTTTGCGAACGGCGGTAAATGCTGACCCGGATCGATTTGACCGGGTCACAATTTTAAAAGAAACACACGCGCCGCTGGTTGCGGCAACGCGCCATGTACTGGCGGCGTTTAAGGGAACGAATTAAGGATATGGATATGTTACGGATCGGAGTATTGGGGTGCGGGCGAATTGGACAGGTCCATGCACGCTCAATCAAAGGGCTGAATAACGCCCGTATCGTGGCAGTGGCCGATGCTTTTGACAGTGCCGCCGAGGCATTGTCCGCCAGCATTGGTGCCCCCGTGCGCAGTACCGACGAGATTATTGCCAGTAATGATATCGACGCCGTTGTGATTGGGACACCAACCGATACTCATTATGACATTATCCACGCAGCGGCAAAGGCCGGAAAATCTATTTTTTGTGAAAAGCCGGTGGATATGTCGGCTAGTCGCATTCGCGAATGTATGGATTTGGTTGAGGCAAACAAGGTTGCTTTTTTCACTGCGTTCAACCGCCGATTTGATCCGAATTTTGCCGATATCCAGCGGCGATTGCGAGCCGGTGAGATTGGCAATATTGAAATTGTGACGATACTTTCGCGGGACCCGTCCCCGCCACCAATTGACTATATAAAAAGTTCGGGCGGCATTTTTCGCGATATGATGATCCATGATTTCGATATGGCGCGTTTCATGCTGGCTGAAGAGCCGACAACGGTTTTTGCCGTCGGGTCTTCCCTTGTTGATCCGGCGATTGGCGCTGCCGGTGACTGTGATACCGCCGCCGTTACCCTGACCACAACCAGTGGGAAAATCTGTCAGATTTCAAATTCACGGCGGGCAGCCTACGGCTATGATCAACGCCTTGAGGTGCATGGGTCATTGGGAATGTTGCGGGCCGAAAACAAACTGGAAAATACTGTTGAGGCCGCGACCAGCAACGGCTTTACCCGCGCCCCAGCCGAACATTTTTTCCTTGAGCGTTATGAGGCAGCCTATTTTCTGGAAATGCAGCATTTCGCCGAGGCTGTGATGTCGGGTAAGGCGCCATCTCCCAATATTAATGACGGGCTGCAAGCACAAATTCTGGCGGATGCGGCAACCAAATCATGGCAGACCGGGCAACCGGTTTTGGTGTAACCGCATTCGGCAAATTTCTCAAAATTCCAATTTTTTCTTCATTAGTTCAGAGCCAAGGATAAATCTAAATGTCAACGCTGCTTCTAAAGCCGAATGAAGGATCTTGTCTTCACAACATTACCCCAGCCAGTGCAGGTTGGAATTATGTTGGATTTCAGGTCCACAGGCTATCTTCCGGACAGATTTTAGAAGATAGCGGCAATGCCATGGAACTATGTATCGTGCTGTTATCAGGCAATGCCAGCTTTACCGCCGGGGGGACAGATTTCGGCAGTATTCAAGGTCGAAGCGAGGTGTTTTCCGGAACCCCACCTCATGCGCTATATGTACCGCATAAAACCAGCTGGCAGGTGGTGGCAGCCGGTGCTTGTGAGGTTGCGATCTGCCAAGCGCCAGGCGTCAGCGGCCAACATCAAGCGCGAATGATCACCCCGCAGATGATGTCGTTTGAGGTGCGCGGCAGCGGCACGAACCCCCGCCACGTATGCAATATCCTGCCCGAGACCGAGCCTGCCGACAGCCTGTTGGTGGTTGAGGTTATCACTCCTTCAGGGAACTGGTCATCCTATCCACCACACAAGCATGATACCGATAACCTACCCGAGGAATCCTATCTCGAAGAGACTTATTATCATCGCATCAATCCCGAATCCGGCTATGTTCTGCACCGCGTTTACACCGATGATCGTAGTCTTGATGAGGTCATGGCCGCTGAGGATCATGATGTTGTACTGGTGCCAAAGGGGTATCACCCAGTTGGCGCTCCCCACGGATATGAAAGCTATTATTTGAATGTGATGGCGGGACCAAAGCGCATCTGGAAATTCAAAAATGACCCAGCACATGAATGGATGCTGGATTAGTAGACATGAGAATAAGACAAACAGACAACCTTTGAGGAGATAATCATGGCCCGTACAATTTCTAACGAAGACATTAGACTTGCCCCCGATGCGTTGTTGGAAGGGCAAGGCTATTTCCTGTTTGAATCAGTTTTTGACGCGGATGAAATTGCCACCGCCAACAACATCATAAACACCCATTCGGCTGATGCGGGCGGGGCGACACATTTCCATGGAGCAAGTGGTGATAAGCTGGACCTGCAACGCCGCGTCTGGAACCTGCTAAACAAGGGTCAGATTTTTGTTGATATGGTGCAGCATCCCGCTGTTATGGAAATTTTTGCCAAAATTCTTGGTCGGCAATTCATTCTGGGATCCTTTGCGGCAAACCGGTTGCTGCCGGGTGCGGCAGGACAGGAACCGCATATTGATTATCCTTATTGGGATATGCATGACACCGCCGAATTTCCGCATGGCATCAATGCGGGGTTTCACATGAACTGCCAATCGCTGATAGCCTTGCATGATTTCACCATCGAAAACGGTGCCACCGCCGTCGCGCCGCATTCGCAAAAGCGCGGCATTTACCCGAGTGAAGCAGAATTTCAGGCCGAACATATTCCACTGCCGTGCCCGGCCGGCAGCCTGCTGGTCTTTACCGGATTGATCTGGCATTGCGCGATGCCGAATAATTCAAACGCGGACCGAACATCAGTTCTGGGTCAGTATTTGCCTAAATTCGTCAAACCGATGGAAGATCTAAAACAAAGCGTTGCAGACGATGTGGCGGCAAACGCCACCCCGGAATTACGCCAGCTTTTGGGCCTTGATCTTCGCTATCCGGAACTGCTGGAAGACGCCGGTAGTGGCAATACCGAGGGGCGGGTATAGTTTGGCTCTGGACGGGATTACCCTACCCATAGGTAGCGCTATGGAGATCACGAAGCTTGAAAACCGGTTTGGCAGTTTCATCGTCAGGCGTAAAGCTGATGCGCCGCTCTTCTCCCGGAATTAGCAAAAACCCGTTGTCACTGAACCGGCCTGCGCAATCTGCCTCAATCGCTACAAAAAAAGCCGGTTTCTGGGCGGTCAAGTCTATCTGAAATGTCCCGGTCTGATCGGCAGAGCTGACATTGCGGGCGATGCTGATCTCAATCTGCGGGTCTTCCAGAGGTAGCATTTCATACGGGATCGGCGCAAAGTGATCATATTCCATATCAGCAGCTAAATTCTTGCCTAACTTCGCGGACATATTTACCGGCCAGCGCATGACCAACACCTCATCTGCCGCTAGGTCGCTAACCTCTAAAACCGGTACAGCTGCCTCTATTCCCACCTTTATCTCAACCTCACCAAGCAGCCGCAGCCGCCCGTCACAGGCCAGTGCCTCAGCGCGGACTTTCAGCAAAACCTCCTCCACCCCGTCATTTACAGCCGTTAGCTGAAACCCGGTCTTAGTCGGCGCGGTGGACACTGTAACCGGCGCATAAAACCGGCGCGCCATGTGATGAAGCAATTTCCAGCCGCCGCCATAATCCAGCGACGACCATGAAGCAACCGGCCATGTATCATTCAACTGCCAAATTAGGCTGCCCATACAATGCGGCTTTAGGCTGCGCCAGTAAGTAACCGCCGTATGAATAGCAAGACCCTGCTGTACCTGACTAAGATAGACGAAATCCTCAAAACTCACAGGAAAGCGGAAATAGCGGAACATTGTCTCGGCAATCCGCGCATTCCCGCCGTCATTTTTCTGATGGCTCTCCATCACAGGCGCGGCAATGTTGAAGTCTTCAGGTGCGGCAAAGCTGCGAATCACATCCATTGATGGGTAAGACTGAAAGCCGAATTCAGAACAAAAACGCGGGGCCACGTCCCGATAATGTTCAAAATCACGGCCCTCATGCCAAACCGACCAGAAATGCATATCGCCAGCGCTGTCATCATGCCACGCATCGCCAAAAGATAGAGGACCCGGTGACGGTGAAGACGGCCACCAATTTACCTGCGGATCGACAGCTTTTAAGGCCGCCTCAATGGTCCGGTTCAAACGGTCATAGGCAACCAGATAGCGATCACGGTCGGCGCGCGATTCCTCATACCAAGTCAAGGCACCTATCAACTCATTGTCACCGCACCATATAGCCAGCGACGCCCGATGCTGGAGCCGCTTGGCGTTATCGGTAATCTCGCGGGTTACCTCAGCCAGAAACGCGTCATCCGCCGGATAAAGCGAGCAGGAAAACATCGCATCCTGCCAGATAAGTATCCCCAGCTCATCACAAATATCGTAGAAGGCATCGCTTTCGTACCACCCGCCTCCCCAGACCCGGATCATATTCATATTTGCATCAACGGCCGATTGCAGCAGGCCTCTAATACCAGCCACACTCACCGGTGAGGCCAACGCATCAGCGGGAATCCAATTCGCCCCTTTGGCAAAAATCGGGCGACCGTTCACCTCAAACATAAAGCTGCGGCCTACCTCATCCGGCTCGGAGCAAAGGCGAATCGTGCGCAGGCCTATTTTCTGTGTCTTGCTCTGGACACCTGCACTAATTTCTAGGTCATGCAACATCTGCGAGCCCTGACCGACCGTCCACCATAATTCTGGGTCCTTAATCTCGAAACGGAAATGTGCGCGCGCATCGTTAATTTGCGAGCGCATATTTTGCCCGCACAAGCTCGCCGTTACCGTTCCGTTACTACCAGTTATGTCGGCCACCACATCCACCACAACATGCACCACAACATAATTATCACGGTGTTCTTGATGGACCAGAACATCGCCTATTTGTGGCAGTTGGTTGGTTTGCAGATATAGATCGCCATAGATGCCGCTGGGCATTAGGGCAGCGTTCCAGTCCCAACCAAAATCGCATTGCGGTTTACGCAGCATATTGCCGTTTGGAACCGGATAATTGGTGGTATAGGGAACAAAGAACGGCTGGCGCTCTTGGCGCAGATTAGCTTCGGCGGTTGGAGACTTAAAACAGATTTCAAAGCTGTTTTCGCCAACCACCAGCAGGTTTGATAGATCAATCTGATATCGCCGGAACGCGTTCGCCGCTTCAAACGCAAGGTCTCCGTTAACGCGAATGGTGGCCACTGTATCAAGCTGCGAGATAATCAGGCTGCAATCGGTCTGATGCGCGTCCAGCGTTATCGCTCGAACTGCCGTCCAACTGCGATCAGCAATCCAGCGAAGATCATATTCATTCATCCCCCAATAGGGATCAGGAATATGTCCGGCATGGTGAAGGGCTGTGATAAGATTACCCGGAAAACTAGCTACAAACGCAAT
Organism: Bacteroidota bacterium; assembly: GCA_009936825.1. The sequence goes on from JAACDV010000071.1 coordinate 13,832, forward strand.
CGATCCTGTCGCATCAACGACCTGCCAGTCCCCACCCAATTCCAGCCGCATCAAAGACGTTCTTCGGTCTTTGCATCAAAGAAGTGCATCCTTGCCGGATCAAGGCCGATTTCGATCTTGTCGCCTTCTTTCAATACCATCTGACCATCAACGCGAAAGCGCATATCAAACCCGGCCAGTTTGCACCAGGCCAACGTGTCTGCGCCCATTGGCTCAACCAAATCTACCTCGACCTCGGCACGAAAAACTGCGTCGGCAAGGCTTTTACCGGTGGCAATATGTTCAGGACGCACCCCTACGACTATCTCGCCGTCATTCATCTCGAGCGTATTTTTATAGCCCTTAACGGGTATTGTTATATCGCCCACTTGCACGCCTTTTTTACCAAGAATGCCGGTCATGAAATTCATCGCCGGTGAGCCAATAAAGTCAGCAACATAAAGATTCACGGGACGATTATAAATCTCATCCGGGTCGGCAAGCTGCTGAATTGTGCCATCGCGCATAATCGCAATCCGGTCGGCCAGCGTCATCGCCTCAATTTGATCATGCGTCACATAGATCATCGTATTTTTCAGCTGGCGGTGTAGCTTTTTCAACTCAACGCGCAAATCAGCTCGCAGCTTGGCATCCAAATTCGATAACGGTTCGTCAAACAGAAACACGTCAACATCGCGCACCAAGGCCCGGCCAATGGCAACCCGCTGGCGCTGTCCGCCCGAAAGCGCTCCAGGTTTGCGTTTCAACAATGGCTCAATCTGTAAAATTTCGGCCGCCCGGCTGACCCGGCGGTTGATCTCGTCGCGCGGCAGCCCCGCATTCTTCAGACCAAAGCTCAGATTGCCTTCAACACTCATCTGCGGATACAGCGCATAAGACTGAAAGACCATCCCAATACCGCGCGCTGATGGCTCGGCCCAAGTCACATTCTTGCCTTTGATAAAAACCTGTCCGTCACTGATATCTAACAACCCGGCAATGCAGTTCAGCAAGGTGGATTTACCGCACCCCGATGAGCCAAGGAGAACAAGAAATTCGCCCTCACCAATATCGATATTGAGGCCTTTTAGAACATCAACAGATCCGAAAGACAGACTGAGATCTTTAACGCTAACCGAATACATGGGTTATCCTTTAACTGCGCCGGCAGCAATGCCGCGCACGAATAATTTTCCAGAGACAAAATAGACAAGGAGCGGCACAAGGCCGGTGAGAATGGTCGCCGCCATATTCACGTTATATTCCTTTTCGCCGAAGGTGGAATTCACAATATTGTTCAGCTGCACCGTCATCGGATATGAATCGGGCCGGGTATATACCACGCCGAACAGGAAATCATTCCAGATACCCGTCACTTGGAGGATAATCGCAACAACAACAATCGGCGTCGACATCGGCAGTAAAATCCTAATCAGGATACGCCAAAAACCGGCGCCATCCACGCGCGCCGCCTTCACCAGCTCTTCGGGAAGTGAGCTGAAATAATTACGAAACAGCAACGTAAGAATCGGCATTCCGAAAATCGAATGCACTATAACCAACCCCCACACATCACCATAAAGTCCAATCTCGCGAAGGATGATAACAATGGGATACAGCATGACCTGATACGGGATAAACGCACCAAACAACAAAATCGTGAATAGGACATTCGCCCCCTTAAACCGCCAGAATGACAGTGCATAGCCATTGACTGACGCAACCACAATCGAGATCACAACTGAGGGAACCAGAATCTGTACCGAATTCCAAAAGCCGCGACTAAGACCATCACAATTCAATCCCGTACAGGCCGTTGCCCACGCCTTAAACCATGGCGCAAAAGTGACATCCCTTGGCAATGAGAACACATTACCAAGACGAATTTCAGGCATGGTTTTCAGTGACGTCACAACCATCACATAAAGCGGTGCAAGATAATAGATCGCTAGCAGGGTTAGCGTCGTATAGATGATGATTTTCGGGCCGGTCACAGCTTTTTGCGGCTTCGGGCCTCTTGCCTCAGTCATTACGGTATCAACCACGACGTTTCTCCCGATATTCATAAACCGTCCACGGGATCAAAATTATAATAACAAAAGCCAGCATCATGGTCGAAGCTGCAAAGCCCTGACCAAGGTTTTGATTGCGGAACATCATATCCATCACATATTTTGCCGGAACTTCGGTAGCAAGACCGGGGCCGCCCTGTGTCTGGGCCACAATCAGGTCAAAAACCTTGATAATGCTGGTTGCAACCAGCACCAATGCCGTAATAATCGCGCCACGCATAAGCGGGATGACGATGCGGATATAGGTCTTCCATTTTGGAATGCCATCAACACGCGTCGCCTTCCAGATATCCTCATCAATACCGCGAAGCCCCGCCAGCATAATCACCATAACCAGCCCTGTTCCCTGCCACAGTCCAGCCATCAGCACCCCATAAATTGCATAATCACTGTCGGTTAACGGGGCAAAGGTAAAGGCGGTATAGCCCCAATCACGCACCACTTTTTGAACGCCAAAAGTGGGATTCAGCATCCATTGCCACGTCAAACCCGTAACAACGAAGGAGAGTGCATAAGGATAGAGAAAGATCGATCTGAAGGTATTTTCAAACCGAATACGCTGGTCCAGAAGGGCGGCCATAACAAAGCCGACAACCATCGAGAACAGCAGCATACAAAAGCCATAGATGGCAAGGTTTTCGATCGACACAATCCAGCGGTCGGTGCCCCATAGCCGGTCATATTGGCTGAGCCCGCTCCACCGTAATTTTGGAAGTAATTTTGAACCTGTAAATGAATAAACGACTGTCCATGTAGAGCAGCCAATAAAAATAACCAGCGCAGTTAGCGCCATAGGTATCGAAGCAATTTTGGACGAAATATTGCGAGACAAGATGCTCGGACGTTTACTGTCCGCCATGACTTTCCCCTTTTCTGACGCGATTGCTACTTATCAAAATGAGGCCAGCAATGGTGCTGGCCCCACTAAATAATATCGGCCTAAGATTTAGTCGGCCTGAGCAATGATAGCAGCATATTTCGCTTGAGCATCTGCAGCTGACATTGATGTATCATTCCAGAACTGAACCATCAGATCTTCAATCTGGCCAATGGTGTCACGTGACAATGCAATGTTACCACCAGCAAGAATCTTGCCGTCTGCAAGCAGGCCAAGGCCCTTTTTCATGCAGTCATTGGCGGCAGACAGATTTACGTCACCACGAACTGGCAGCGAGCCTTTCTTGAGGTTGAAGCTAACCTGAACCTCTTTCGAGATCATCAGGGACGCCAGCTCAAGCTGGGCCTTTGTTGTTTCTGCATCCTTGTTCTTTGGGAAGTAGAACGCATCACCACCAAGCGACAGAACAGGGTTCACACCCAGACCTGGAAGACAGCTGTAATCCTTACCAGCAACCTGCTCGGCAACAGCAAATTCACCTTGCGCCCAGTCACCCATGATCTGAGCAGCGGCCTGACCAGTGATAACAGCGGCAGTTGCCAGGTTCCAGTCGGTGACAGAAATGTCAGCGGCCAGTTCACGCGCAGTTGCAGCAGCTTCAAATACTTTTGTGTAAGCAGGACCAGCAGCAACTGAAGCATCCTTGTCGATGTTCACCTTGTTCCAAGTGTCTGGACCAGCAATGGCCACAGCCAGAACCTCAGTGATCATACCCGTTGACTGCCACGCTTGCGCACCAACAGCCATCGGGGCAATACCAGCTGCGCGCAGCTTTGGTGCAGAGGCAACAAACTCATCCCAGTTTGTTGGGACATCCAGACCCGCCTTTTGGAAGGCAGGGTTTGACAGCCAAATCCACTGCCATGAATGGATGTTCACCGGCACACAATACAGACGACCATCATATGTACATGCATCGAGAAGTGAGCCTGGGAAAACAAAATCGCGCCAGCCTTCTTTTTCAGACAGCTCGGTCAGATCAAGAAATAGACCTTCTTGGATCAGGTCTTCGGTCTGACGGCCGTGGTTAAACTGTGTTGCGCCCATTGGATCGCCACCAAGCAGACGAGAAACAACAGCAGGGATAGCGTTTGTTCCGCCGCCACCGGCGATCGCACCGTCAACCCATTTATGGCCACTTGCGTCAAGTGCCTTGGCGAATTCAGCAACCGCAGCAGCCTCACCGCCAGATGTCCACCAATGAACAACTTCAAGCTCAGCGGCTTTGGCTGCTCCCGCTGCCATGATAGCGGTCATAGCGAGCGCAGTAATTGTCTTTTTCATACTTTCCTCCCGAAATGTAACTAAGTATGTATTTTTGTTGTTCGCTGGGTATAACGCGATGATATTGATAAATCAATCAGGATGGATAATTATTGTTTTTAATATCTCTGATTTGTTGTTTTATTCTTTTTATGCGTTTAAAAATGCATTTTAATTACCGTTAGTGCATTAAATTGCAACGCGTTCAAAACCCTTTTTTGCCCTGATAAAACAGCATAAGGGCTTGGTAAGGGGCAAGGCGATTTTGCGAAAATCCATCGGACTATGGCATCGTTTCGTCAGTGACCCGAAGTTGAAATAAGTCCGACCCAAGAATGGAAAAACATGATGGCAAACAAAATACCTGAGACGATGACGCCCGAAATACGCGATTCCATCCGCCAGATGAAAGCCGAGATTCGTGCCAAAAATATAGATGTCAAGGCTGCTTTCGAGACAATGGATAAGCGCCTTGAGACGCAAATCGTAGCCATAGAAAAAGAGGTGGCCGCAGGTATCTCGCCAATTCCGGTTTGTGACTACACCGATATTTCCAATCTTGCCGATGACGCCGCGGATACTCTTCGTGATCGGGTTAAGCAGCGCGGCGTAGCAATTGTGCGTAACGTGTTCGACAAAAAGCGCGTCGAGGCATGGAACACCGAGTTGATGGATTATGTCGCACGCAATGATTATTTTGAAAAGCAGAAGGAAAAGGACGGGTTGGACAAATATTTCGCCGGTCTTTCCTCATCGAAACCGCAGATTTTTGGGTTGTATTGGTCAATGGCCCAAATGGAAGCTCGCACGTCTCAGGAACTGGCAGATGTGCGGCGCTGGCTGAACCGGCTTTGGCGGTTTGAATCTACAAATGGCGCGGAATTCAATCCCGACAAAGAATGCCTTTATGCCGACCGAATGCGCCAGCGTGAGCCCGGCGACAATACGCTTGGTCTTAGTCCTCATGTGGATGGTGGATCTGTTGAACGCTGGATTGATCGTGGCTATCAAGAGGTCTATCGCCATATTCTTGCAGGTGATATTGCGGCCTATGATCCGTTTGACGCGGCCTTTCGGACAACGACTCAGGAAATTCCATCGCCTGCCGTCTGTTCTATGTTTAGAACCTATCAGGGATGGACCGCGCTTAGCCGTCAAGGGCCGGGCGATGGCACCTTGAATCTGGTGCCGATCGCTGACGCCATGGGATGGATGATTCTGCGCGCCCTGCAAGATGATGTTCCGGATGACGCGCTATGCGGTGCTGCACCAAGCCGCGCTCTGACCGTCAGCGCCGAATATCATGCCAAACTGCTGCGCGCCTATGTTCCCATTCCGGTTGTTGAAGCCGGTGACACGGTATGGTGGCACCCCGACGTTATTCACGGCGTGGAAGACAAACATTCCGGCGACGGCTATAGCAATGTGATGTATATCGGCGCCGCGCCGGATTGCGATAAAAACCGTGCCTTTTTGTCAAAACAGCAACCTGCA
>JAACDV010000298.1 GCA_009936825.1 Bacteroidota bacterium
AAGTGATTGCGGGACCGAATTTATGGTCGATCTTGCCGAGACTGTTTCGCTTAATGCTGGCGATGCTTTTATGCTGGATGATGGCCGTCAGATAATCATTCACGCGGCGGTTGGACCGGTGCTTGAAATCCGTCATGAAAACCTTGCGCGGATTGCCTGGCATATTGGTAATCGGCACACCCCATGCCAGATCGGGGATGATCATCTGATTATCCGCCGTGATCATGTGTTGGAAGATTTGCTGATCCGGCTTGGGGCTGATCTGGTGAAAACCGAGACCTCGTTTAATCCTGAAGGCGGGGCTTATGGTGTTGGCCGCACGCACGGTCATTCTCATGATCATGAGAATGCGGATTGATCATGGAAACATCCTCTTCTTATGCCCAGATTGCCGCATCTCAGATTCCTGAAACTCAGATTCCTCAGGCACAGATTTTGGCGGCGCTGTTTTCGCCTGCCTTCCCAATAGGGGCGTTCTCATATTCCCACGGAATGGAGGCCGCAATTGCCGCTGGTGTAATTTGTGATTTCAGTGCGGCGCAGGACTGGATTGAAACCTGCTTGATCGGGGGTAGCGGACGTAATGATGCAATCCTGATGGCACGCGCCTACGACGCGGCGCATGATAACGCCGACATTGCGGCGGTAAACGCGCTCGCTTTTGCGCTGTCGTCTGGGGCCGAGCGGGCTCAGGAAAGCCGTGAGCTTGGGACGAACTTCACCCGCATGGTCGAACAGGTTTATAGTGTGGATATTGCCTTACCCGAACTTGCCTATCCGGTTGCGGCCGGTCTTGCAGCGCGGCATCTGGGATGCGAGTTGCCTATCAGCCTGACATTTTTCCTGCAAGGCTTTGTGGCTAATTTAATCTCGGTTGCGGTGCGGGCAATCCCGTTGGGGCAATCTGACGGGCAAATTATTCTGGCGCGATTGATGCCGGTCTCCACGGCGCTTGCTGTTGAGGCTGCTGCCGCGCCCCTAGCTGATATTGGCGGTTATGCTTTTCTGGCAGACCATGCGGCTCTCCTGCACGAAACACTGGAAACAAGGATCTATCGGACATGACCCATCAGAATGCACGCCGCAATGGCCCCATTCGTGTTGGTATTGGGGGGCCGGTTGGGGCCGGCAAAACCAGCATGACCGAAGCTTTATGCCGTTATCTGGCGCCCGGCATTTCCATGGCGGTGATCACCAATGACATTTACACGCGGGAGGATGCGGAATATCTGATGCGTGTTCAGGCCTTGCCGATTGAGCGTATTCGCGGCGTTGAAACGGGCGGCTGTCCGCACACAGCTATTCGTGAGGATGCGTCGGTTAACCTTGCCGCGGTGGCTGATCTTTGTACCAGTATTCCGAATCTGGATGTGGTCTTGATCGAGTCTGGCGGCGATAATCTGGCGGCAACTTTCAGTCCCGAGCTAGCCGATCTAACGATCTATGTCATTGATGTTTGCATGGGCGGTGATATTCCGCGCAAAAAAGGCCCGGCGCTGACCAAGTCAGATATGCTGGTGGTGAATAAGATTGAGCTTGCCCCGCATGTTGGTGTGGATTTGGACGCGATGCGCGCGGATACGGCACTGGCACGCGGCGCCCGCCCTTATATTTTTGGCTCGATGCGTAAGAATGAGGGCGTTGCCGCTCTGGGGGATTTTATTCTCTATGAGGCTGGGCTGGATCGCTAAACATACGCTGGGACCTGATGAAATTAATGAAAAAAATTCCAGAATATGATGCTGATTTCTATTCGGATTCTTTTATCAAAAATCCACAGCCACACTATGCGGAAATGCGAAAACTAGGGCCGGTTGTTTATCTTACCGCGCACAATAATTTTGCCCTTACACATTACGCCACGGTCAAAGCTGCACTCCGCAATCACACAGATTTCGTTAGTGGCCTAGGTGTGGCTGGGGATGATGCTGGATCAAAGATTTTGCGGGGAAATATTGTTGCATCTGACCCTCCCCGTCATTCTGAAATGCGCAAAGTCATGCTGCCGACCCTTGCCCCCAAAACTCTGGAAAATTTGCGCGGACAATTCGATAGCCTGGCCAATGATGTTGTTCATCATTTGTTGGGTAGGGATGAATTTGATGTGGTTGCCGAGTTGGCGGCTGTTCTGCCTTTGAATGTAGTTCGTGAGTTGGTGGGTTTGCCGGAAACGGGCAAAGACAACATGCTGAAATGGGCGGGTGCTGCATTCAATATTCTTGGTGTTCAGAATGAGCGCGGCAAAGAAGCGCTGGCTTCGATGCAGGAAATGCGGGCTTTCATCACCGAAAAGCTTACGGCAGAAAATGTGCAAAAGGGTAGCTGGGCAGCGCGGGTTTTTGAACTAGCTGAAAAGGGCGAGATCAGCGAAGAACACGCCGCCTTTCTGGTGCGTGATTATATCGGCCCGAGTTTGGATACGACGATATCTGCAATCTGCCACTTGCTGGAACAACTCTCACATCATCCGGCTCAATGGACTTTGCTTCGCAGCCGTCCGGAGCTGGGAAAACGGGCGATTTCGGAGGCCATAAGATTGGGAACACCCATCCGTTCCTTTGCCCGCATGGCAGCAAGAGATATCGAAGTTGAGGGCATTATGATCCCCGAAGGATCGAGGGTGATGATGCTTTTTGCGTCTGCAAACCGCGATGAGATGGTGTTTGAAAACAGTGATCAATTCGATCTCGAGAGACCTATGGCCGAGCATTTGGGCTTTGGCCATGGGATTCATACATGTGTTGGCGCACATTTAGCCCAAATGGAAATGCAAGCTGTGCTGAAGGCGATGCTATCGCAGGTTGAAAAAATCGAGATTTTAGAAGCGGTTCCCCTACTCAACAATACAATCTCGGGGTTTTCTGTGCTACGCGGCAAAATCAGGTAGAGTGACGCCTCATATCT
>JAACDV010000299.1 GCA_009936825.1 Bacteroidota bacterium
GACGGCGGTGATTTTGTGTCTGGCCGCTACCAGCTGATTTTTCATACTGGCAGATATTTGGCGGCTACCCATCTATCCCTTCACGGGGTGCCGAGTGATTTACCATTTCTGGATGATGTTGTGATCGCTTTTGGCATTAACAATACCGATCAACATTACCATGTCCCTTTGCTATTATCACCGTTTGGCTATTCGACATATCGTGGCAGTTAAGGGGGAAATTGTGCGCCGTCACATTACCTTCATTTTAAATGGTGTAGAGCAACAGGTAAGCCAGATTTCTGGCGATACCACGCTGTTGAACTGGCTCCGGGTAAACCGCAAATTAACCGGTTCAAAAGAGGGGTGCGGCGAGGGTGATTGCGGGGCATGCACGGTTGTTATTGCCCGTTCTAATTCTACTGGTTTGCTATGGCGGCCGGTAAATGCATGCATTTTGTTTATGGGAATGTTGGAAGGCGCATCGGTCACCACGATCGAGGGCCTGTCATCATCATGGGCATTAGGCGATGCTGCCTCGGCCGGGGAAATAGCGGGCGGGGAATTCGCGGACGGATTGCATCCAGTGCAACGCGCAATGGTAGATTTTCACGGCTCTCAATGCGGGTTCTGTACGCCCGGTTTTGTGATGTCTCTATTCGCCGCATGGTGTAATGGAACAGGGCTTGAGGCAGAGACGATTGATGATACTTTGGCGGGAAATCTGTGTCGGTGCACCGGCTATCGCCCGATTGTCGATGCAGGCATGTCATTGCGCAAGGACACTATCCCGCCTTATGAGATAGCCCGTCGTAAACAAGAGGCAAAGATGATTGCAGCTATCGCGCATAGTGAAACGGTGATCCTCGGTGATGATCGTGCAAAATTTGTAGCGCCAGCTAGCGGCGATGATTTTTCCCAATTCTATGCCGATAATCCGGATGCCACTATTGTGTCAGGTGCCACTGATGTTGGCCTATGGGTGACGAAACAGAACCGCTTGCTAAAAACCATGTTATGGACTGGCCGTGTGGATGGGTTTAATGCTGTAAAGATAGAACCGGCGCGTCTGTGCTTTGCCCCAGCGGTAACCCATCAACAGGGGCTAGAGGCTATTGCCGGACGCTGGTCGGAAGTCGCTGAGGTAATGCGCCGCTTTGGTTCAACGCAAGTGCGTGCCAGCGGAACTATTTGTGGGAATATCGCGAATGGCTCGCCGATCGGTGATTTGCCGCCGATGATGATTGCCCTAGGGGCCGAGGTTGAATTAACCAAGGGAACCGCATCGCGCCGATTGCCGTTAGAAGATTTTTACATCAGCTATGGCCAACAAGATCGCCAGCCTGGGGAATTTGTATCCTCGCTTATTGTGCCGGCGACACCGCATGCGATGTTGCGTTGTTACAAATTGTCGAAACGATTTGATCAGGATATTTCGGCGGTCATGGGGGCGTTTGTCATTTCCCATGTAGCCCAGAAAATTACCGCCGCGCGCTTGGCCTTTGGTGGTATGGCGGGGATTCCCCAGCGGGCCAAGGCGGTTGAGGCCCAATTGATTGGCAAGCCATTAACCGCCGCGAGTTTTGTTGGTGCGGCGCGGGCGCTTGGTGATGATTTCACGCCCCTATCCGACATGCGGGGAAGCGCAGAATACCGGCTTCAGGCGGCGGCAAATTTAATTTTGAAATACGGGTTAGATATCTGTAATGGTGAACAGGTGCGCCTCGCCGAACGCGGACCATCGGCGTTGCTAGCTGCCGCCAAAAGTGCCGAGATAGACGAATGATTCCGCATTCCAAAAATGGCGGCCCTTCAAAGCCTCAATCCCTGCAACAGTCCCAGCGGCACGACAGTGCGTATAAACATGTGGCTGGTAGCGCGACCTATGTTGACGATATCAAAACGCCCGACAACACATTGGTCGTTTTAATCGGTCAATCGGCACATTCGCATGCCAGTATTACGAAGATGGATTTATCCAAGGTTGCGGCGGCGCCTGGTGTTGTTTGTGTGCTGAGTGCTGGTGATATTCCAGGCCGCAATGATTGCTCGCCGGTGCGCGGTGATGATCCGGTATTTGCCGAGGAGATCGTCAAATATATGGGCCAAGCGATCTTTGCAATCGCCGCCGAGACCATGCAGGCGGCGCGCGATGCGTTGGGCCTTGCGATCGTGGAATATACAGTGCTTACCCCAATTTTGACGATTGATGAGGCAATGAAAGCCGGTTCCTGGCTGGGACCGGCGGCGAGTATGGCTAGCGGTGATGCCGATGGTGCGATTGCCGGAGCTAAACATAAAATTGACGGCCGCATTGAAATAGGTGGACAGGAACATTTCTATTTAGAGGGACAGGCGGCGCTCGCGATCCCTGGCGAAGATGGCGACATGCAACTGCATTGTTCGACCCAGCACCCAACCGAAATTCAGCATAAAGTTGCCGAGGTTCTAGGCGTTGCCAGCCATGCGATTACCATCGAAACGCGGCGTATGGGCGGTGCTTTTGGTGGTAAAGAAAGCCAAGGTAATTTGCCTGCGATCACTGCGGCTTTGGCGGCGCGTGCAACTGGACGGCCGGCGAAAACGGTTTATGATCGCGATGATGACTTTATCCTCACAGGAAAGCGTCATGATTTTCGCATTGATTACACTGTTGGCTTTGACGACGGGGGCCGGATCCACGGGGTGATTTTCGATCAGGCATTACGCTGTGGGATGTCGTGGGATCTATCAGAGGCGATCGCAACGCGGGCAATGTGCCATGCCGATAATGC
>JAACDV010000072.1 GCA_009936825.1 Bacteroidota bacterium
GCCGACTCGGTTAGCGAGGAGGCGCTGCTGGGCACGGGCGACGCCGAGGACAACCTCGTCGTCGGCGGCGAGTTCCAGCCGCAGCAGGGCCTCGGGAGGTAGCGAGCCGGGGGGGGGTGGGGAGCGACGCACGCGCCACCGGAACGCAGGCGTGGCGAGACCTGTCGACCGCCGCGGGGATGCGGATGCGGCGGCAGGGTGTGCTCCTGTACCGTGTGACCACGAGGAGGAGGTCTGCTTGGGGGTGCGCGTTCTGAGAGGGATCGGGACGAGTCCATCCATGGCCGGCTCCCCGCCGTGCGTGCGGGGTGGCAGCCCCCCGCCGGTACAGCTGCCACACACCAGTTGGCACGAGCGTTGAGCGTCAGTGTTGTCGTTCGTGTGCAACCCAATCTGGACAAGGAAAAAGCTTCTGAGCTAGGCCATAATATTCAGATGCTATACCCCTATACCTTTTCGATTTTCACGCTCTACGCCTATGATGCCAAGGGCGTCTCCGGCTGGGACGATCTGAAAGGATTGAAAATTCTTAACGGCCCACCTCGCGGCACCGCTGCTTTGAATTCTCGCAGCCTGATCCAACTGTTTACTGGTCTGAAATCAAAAGATGACTATGAAACCGTCACGGTCAACTGGAGCCAGATGCCGTCCGCGATTATCGACGGAACCGTTGATGCAGCAGTTATTCCAGTGATGTTTCCAGGTCCCAGAGTAACTCAGGCATCAGCGGCGGGCGCGATGACGATGTATTCAATGCCGAAAGAGGCCTTCGAAGCCAAGGTTACACAGAAGTTCCTGAACAAACCCGGATCTACCCCTTTCATTGCTCCGCTCGCAGATATTCAGGCTTCGATGGGCGATGGATGGACCGTCGTGTCCGAAGATGACACATTCCGTGGAAAAGCTGTGCCTGGCGGCGATCTTGTGCACAAAAACATGGACGAGGACCTCGCCTACCAACTCACCAAGTTGCACATCGAAAATCTTGACAAGATCAAGTCGATGGCTCCGTTCATGGCGACCCTCAACTTCGGCGACGTGTCTGAGGAAGCAAACGGTCTTTGCGGGGCAAATATCGTAAAATTCCACCCGGGCGCCGTCCGTGCTTGGGAAGACGCTGGATATACTCTGCCTGACTGCGCGAAACCGTAACTCGGCGACCCATAGCATTTGCGAGGGCGGTCGTATTTCGCCCTCCTTCTCTATTGTCCTCCATTGTCCTTTATTGTCCTCAATTGTCACTTCCTAATTCGCAACAGATGGTAAGTCCAGATGTCTGAGCAGCAAACGGCGGATCCAGCCAAAAATCCAGTGTTTACGGAACGACTTGTTTACATCTTGGCGTTGCTTTTTGTTCTGGTGGGTCTTGTCAATGTGACCCCTGCAATTCCCGGGTGGGATCCCCTGTGGAAGGGCTTGACTGGAAACGAATTGTTTAGGGTGCGCCGGTTCCCTACTGAATGGCTTTTTCCAATTACGTTTTTCTGGATGATGCTGATCGTTGCGCTAAAACACTCAATGTGGCGGAGTTGGGCTGACAAACGCCTAGGCGTCAGGCGCATGGGTCTATTGTTAGATATTGCATTAGTTCTAGCGGCCGGATCGATTTCCCTGACCTACCTTGCCGAAATTGAAGCCGTTTGCCTGATAGACGTCGTCACCGGTGATCGCACACGGTTGGTGGCGCAAGCCTTGCAGGCGGAAATCAAGTTCGCTGAACTTTATGGCCTACCAATCCCCGACTCCGCAGATGATCCGGGTTGCCTTGCCACGACTGGCAACTGGCTGATCTTGATAATGTTCGCAGCCGTCGTTATTTTTCTTGGCTACAACATCAAAGTTTGGGGCCTGCCGCTTGTATTGGTATCGATACTGATTGGCGCCTACACATTTGCCACAATTCTCAACTGGTATTTCTTTGGCCCTGAAGACCAGAACAAATATCTTGTCACGATCCTCACCAGTGAAGAAACAAGAAGTCTGGGGGCAAGTCTCGGATTTTTTCAAGACGCTCTGGTTAACCAGTCCTCGGGGTTGCTTGGCCGATTTATCAACGTCCTCCTTATTCTCGTATTTCCTTACGTCATTCTGGGGGCTCTTTTTGGGAAATGCGCAGGCGGACAATCGCTGATCAAGCTAGCTTTTGCCGCGACGCGCAACATGCGCGGCGGTCCGGCGCATGCAGCGGTCGTTTCCTCAGCCATGTTTGGCACGATAACTGGTGGACCCGTCGTTAATGTTCTGTCTACAGGCGTTCTGACCATCCCTATGATGTTGAAGCGCGGTTTTACCAAAGTGTTCGCCGGCGGCGTCGAGGCGGCGGCCTCTTCTGGTGGAGCAATCATGCCGCCGATCATGGGCGTTGCGGCTTTTATCATGGCCGCGTTAACCGGCGTGCCGTATCGCGAAATCATTGTTGCAGCCACCCTTCCGGCGTTGTTCTATTTCTTTTGTCTTTTTCTTTCAGTGGTATTTCAGGCACGAAAGCAAAACATCAAAGCTGTTGGGGAATTGACCGATGATATGCGCTTGACGCGCAAGGATCAGCTGCATCTATTGCAAATATTTGGCCCGGTTCTCCTGATTTTGATCCTGCTTTTGACGCCCAAAGACGCGGTTGGGTGCAGCTGGCTTTCGATCATGTTGGGAGCCGTGGTCGAATTGAGTGGCGGCACCTGCGAGATCACTTCTCTACCATGGATCATGGAGTTGTTTCAAAATGCCGCTGGTGATGCCAGCGCTGCTGGATGGTGGGCCGTCGTTTTGCTGCTTATCTTGATGTTTGTCGATAAAGATTTTCGCGCAAAACCACTAAAAATCTTTAACGGATTATCTCAGGCAGGCGTTACGATCTCCACACTGTTTCTGATGTTTATGGCGGTCACTGTGATCGACGTTTGCCTGAATTTCACGGGCCTCGCGAAATTTGTAGCGGTGGATGTTCTTGGATTTCTGAATTCCTTCGATGTGTCGGCTAGCTCAGTAGGTTTCCAGCTATTCGCACTATTCCTGACAATGCTCTTGGCCGTCCTGTTAGGCATGGGCATGCCAGCGGTCCCGGCCTACATTAACGTTGCCCTTTTGATGGGGCCGATGCTTGTGGGGCTGGGGCTGGCGACATTCACAGCGCACATGTTCATTTTCTATTTTGCGGTAGCATCTGCCATCACCCCGCCGGTTGCGCTGGCCGCATTTGCGGCGTCAAGCATCACGCATGCCGATCCGATGAAGACCAGTTTTTCAGCCGTAAAGTCGGGGATTGTGATGTTCACCATTCCGTTTGTCTTTGCTCTATACCCGGAACTTTTGCTGATTGACAAGGCTGTGATAGACCCGAATACCGGACTCTTCCTTTCAGGCTACGACGGTTCTGTCGATGTCGGCTGGCTCATCTTTCTAATGTTTCGTATTACGTTGGCACTCTATCTGGTGTCCAGTGCCCTGGCAGCTTTTGATCGCAAGGCGCTTAGCGGTGTCGAAATATTCCTTCGACTCGCCATCGCTGTTTTAATCTTGGCCCGACCTACCGAGGCTTATGGACTGGCTTTGGCGGCGGGCGTGGCGCTCATTGGATGGCATATATTTCGCCATCGGGGCGCAGCTCCGGCCTGACCACGCGGACAGGCCGAAAGGCACATTCTAACAGAGTGGAAAAAGACATGAACGAACGAGCGAGCTATATCCTCTTCATCACCGATCAGCAGCGCTATGACCATCTTGGTTGCAACGGTCATCCGGTTTTGCAAACGCCAAATATCGATAAAATGGCTGCTGAAGGCTTAAGCCATGACCGGTTTTATGTCGCATCGCCGGTGTGTATGCCCAACCGCGCCAGCTTGATGACTTGTAGGATGCCTATGAGTCACGGCACCCGGTCGCTTGGCCTGCCGTTAGCCCATGAAAACGTTACGTTCGTCGAGATGTTGGCTGCGGCCGGATATGACACTTGTCTGATCGGAAAAAGCCATCTTCAGAACACCTCGGATTTGGACAATCAGATCGACCCACCCCAGCATCGAGAAGGTTTTGCAGCACCACCAGAGGATCTGGCTGTCGCGATCCGATCCGATCTGGACAATGACACCTACCAGTATGAGCAGCAAGAATACTGGAATCAGCCCAGCCCAAAAGTGCCATTGCCGTTCTATGGCTTTAACGAGTATGTTTCGATCCTTCGGCATGGCTTCAACACTGGTGGCGATCATTGGGAATGGGTGAAGGAAAATGCACCCGAAACCCTTGCCCTTCGTGGTCGCGACAAGCAATTCGAGCATGATTATTGCGTGCCTCAGGCAATCCGCACGAAAGTACCAGAAGAGCATTATTCAACCACCTATATCGGGGATCGGGCGGTTGCGTGGCTGAAGGGGCGAAAAGGCAATCCAAAGCCTTTCCTTTTGATGGTCTCTTTCCCGGATCCACACCACCCTTTCACGCCGCCGGGTAAATACTGGGACATGTATAAGCCTGCCGACATGCCAGTGCCCGCAGCCTATGAAACCGATGATTGGGATCCGCCCGAATACGTCAAAATCGCCGAGCGTGACCGAGCGGCCAATCCAACGCTGGGCCAGATGGCGGGGTATTCACTGGCCGTCTCAAAACAGGAGGCACTGGAAGCGCGCGCACTGACCTGTGGAATGATTTCGATGATTGATGGTGCCGTTGGGCGGGTTAGAACGGCTGCCTTTGACGCGGGTGTCGCTGATAATACCGTACAAATCTACACCTCTGATCATGGCGATCATCTTGGCGAACACCGGTTGCTCTTCAAAGGTGCCGAGCAATATGACAGCCTAACGCATGTGCCGTTCATATGGGCAGACCCGAAGGGCACTAAAGGTGCGCGTACCGATGATTTGGCTCAAACCCTCGACATCGGAACCACGATACTTGAGCATGCAAAGGTCGAGAAATCGGCGGGCATGCAAGGCGTGGTATTGCCAATGATTGGGGGCGATGGGCGCGATGCAGCTCATATTCAGTATGAGACTCAACGGACACAGGAAGCCTTTGGTGTTCGCCCCCGTGTTCATACGATCGTGCAGGATAACTGGCGGCTTTCGATTTATTTGGGCAAATGTCAAAACGAGCTGTTTGATCTCGATAACGACCCGGGCGAAATGACGAACCTTTGGAACAGTGCAGAGCATCTAGACGTCAAAGCGCGTTTGATCGAGCGCTTGGCCGAGTTAGAAATTGCTGCCGCGAACCGTGTCCCATTGCCAACGGCGCAGGCTTGATAACCGGCCATGGAGAACTTCACCTTGTCGCCAGAGTGCATTACGAGGCTG
This sequence comes from Bacteroidota bacterium, assembly GCA_009936825.1. Next base: position 5,295 of record JAACDV010000072.1, read on the forward strand.
GACAGTCACATAAAACCAACACCATCCTTGACCCCGGGCACTTGGATGAGTTGGCCCACCCCGCTGGGGTTGATCATGTGGTCACCGTCCACATTCAGCTAAATACAATCATCACTAAAACAGCGCCCGGCTATGTGACGACGATTTCCCCGACGGGCGCAAAGAGGGCACAATTGCAAGCTCATGATGGCCAAGGTGAGCAAGACCAAAGCAAGCTTCATGAAGCACCTAAACAGCGACGCCCGACAGAGCCATAGTCAAATAGTTTCACGTCAAACAGGTCCACGCCAAACAGGTCCACACCTCACGCAGTTTGTTTTGCCTTGTTGTTTCTTTTGGAACTGAATTGGAAAGGCCGCCCGGGATGGGCGGCCTTTTGCTTGGGGTGTCAAATGGAGTGAGCTGAAAATCCGCCTATCCGTTTTTGAACCGCTTTATCTTGCCGGTTTTCAGCCGGTCCATATAGCTGTCCATTTCACGCCGAACAATTGGCGCGAGGAAGTAAAGTCCCAGAATATTCGGCACACAGATCAAAAAGACAAATGCGTCCGAAATATCCAGCAACGGTCCAAGTTGAACTGTCGCACCCAAAACCACAAAGGCACAGAAAATGACTTTATACGCAGTCTGGATATTTTGTTTTTCACCAAACAGATATGTCCAGCCCTTTAAGCCATAATAGGACCAGGCAATCATTGTTGAAAAAGCGAACAATACCGCAGCAAATGCCAACGGGATCGGGAACCAGCTGAACTGCTGTTCAAATGCCCGCGATGTCATTGCAACACCCGTCGCATCACCGGCAAACCCCGGATAAGCAACATTCGCTGTACCAATCACCAACGCGGTAATCGTACATATGATGATGGTGTCAATAAACGGCTCCAACAAAGAAACAAACCCTTCGGTAACAGGTTCATCAGTCCGCACGGCAGCGTGCGCGATGGAGGCCGAACCAATACCCGCCTCGTTTGAGAAAACCGCCCGTTGAAAGCCGATGATCATGGCACCTAGCGCACCACCTGCAACGCCCTCACCGGTGAAGGCACCCGTAAAGATATTACCAATTGCCGCAGGAATGGCCGTGAAGTTGATCAGGATCACGATGATTGCAAAGATACAGTAGAAGACCGCCATAAACGGAACGACTTTCTCGGTAACTTTGGCAATTGACTTAATGCCGCCGACAATGACCGAAAACACAACCAACGCCATAACCAGCCCGACAAGCCAGCCATACCCGTCAAGCCCGCCGCCAAACACGTGGTTCAACTGAACAAAGGCCTGATTGGACTGGAACATATTGCCGATGCCAAGGGCGCCAACAAAAATACCAATCGCGTAAAACGCGCCGATAAATTTGCCGAACCCATCCATACCACGCTCAGCAAAACCTTTGCGCAGATAATACATCGGACCACCGGATACTGACCCGTCAGGATTTTCATTACGGTATTTAACGCCGAGCGTACATTCAACAAACTTTGTCGACATGCCTAGGAACCCAGCCAAAATCAGCCAGAACGTGGCGCCCGGACCGCCAACGGTAACAGCAACGGCAACGCCGCCAATATTACCAATGCCGACGGTGCCGGAAACAGCTGTGGCCAAAGCCTGAAAATGCGAAACCTCACCGGCGCTTTTCGGGTCGGCATAGTCACCACGAACAAGATGAATGGCGTGGACAAAGCCGCGCAAATTCACAAAACGCATGTAGACGGTGAAAATAACCGCACCGGCAATAAGCCATAGAACCACCACCGGCAACTGGGCACCAAAAATGGGGATTTTGAAGAATACCACCTCACCAAACCAAACGGCGATAGGTGCGGTCATATTGTTGATTGTGGAATCGATGCTTGCATAGGCCGTAGACGCAAACATTGAAAAGAATAAGGCCAAAGGCATGAGCCTCTTCATTGAAACATTCATTGAAAAGCTCCTCTCTGAAGGATGTGTGCTTTTGCTTTCCCCGGGATAAACCACGGGATGAACCACAGGGTGATAAACCACTAGGGCACAACGACAACGGGGATATGTGATGTCTGGATCAGGCTGCCGGCAACGCTGCCGAACAACAAAGATTTGATTCCGGACTGACCGCGCCGACCGATGACAATTTCGCTGACCGAATGTTCAGTCGCGAGATTGATCAAGGTTTCAGCAGGTGGACCATGCTTGACCACTTCCTCAACCTTGAAACCGTTGGCTTCGAGCAGCTTTTTCGTTGGGTTAACAACACTGCTTTTTGCCTTGACGATCTCTCCCTCACGGCGCTTGTGACGCTCAGCGTTTTCTTCAGGCGTGTTAAAGGAATAAGGTGACCATTCAATGACGTAGACAAGCACAACAGTCACCTTCGTGCTGTCAGCCGTTCTCATCACATAATCAGCCGCCTGTGCGCCTCCCGGGCTCCCATCAACTGCCAATAGGATACTCTTTTTCATACCAATTTCTCCTTGCGTGTAGTGCCTTGTGCGCTCGGACCGGGAAAAAAGGTCACACACCAAACAAACAGAAACAGAAACGGTGAACTTATCGGGAAAATAGAAACGGAAAATAAAACGGCCCACGAAATGCGCAAGACTTTCCAAACATCATGGTGTAAAGTTTGGGATAGTGTCAATGAAATTAATTAGTAAGAAAATTTTATATATATTTTCTAATTTTAGATACGTTTTCTTAATCTTTTTGGATACTTTGACTAACTATGCCGAGATTTACATCTGGGATTTCTGATACACCAAATTGATAACAAATAGGGCGTTATCTTAAGACCGCGCGGTGTTTGCAGACTTGCTAAACCGGTTATAAAAACCAGACCTCAAGGCCCTTTTGCAAAAGCGCGGTTCTGCTGGGTTTAATCAACGGAAAAAATTACATTAATCCTATTTCTTGCCAACGGGTTCATGCTAACGGGTTATGGCCAACGGGTTCAGCTTCGGCCTACCGCGCGGGACAGGCATCTTCGTGCCCCCTCAAACGCTGACATTTGCGCGCCTGCATAAGCAATAAAATGGTCAGGACGGACAAGAATTATCTCGGCCTGCCATTGATCGGTTGCACTGTTTTTTGGCATCTGAATAACGTCCAACGCCAGCCCTATCTCATCCGCCGCGCGCATAAAATATGGTGCCGACCCTGCATTTTCCCCCACCGTTATAAGCGCAAAATTATCCCCCAACTGATCAAACACATTCACGCCGTCACCAATCAGCGCCGGGGATAAATGAAAGCCGGCCTCAGCCTGATGCCTGTGCGCGGCTTTAGCGCCCGAGGTCGCCCCCTCAGCGCCCCAGACAACCGGCGAGGCAGCGATATGCGGCAGGAATTGCGTGACCGCCGAATCATCGCCATTCGCCCTTGCGTCCCACACCGCCGTAAACGCCGCCGTATCTTTTTTGGGATGATAATTGTTCACCAGCGCGGCATCTTCGGTAATCATGGCCGCGATAAAGTCATCGCGCGTCGAGGCAAATACCGGTTTGCGCTCTGCCGTATAGCTGGCCAGCAAATCAGGACCAGCCCAGCCAGACATAACCGCTGCCAGTTTCCATGCAAGATTGCGCGCATCTTCAAAACCTGTATTGATCCCGTATCCGCCATAAGGGGGATGCGAATGCGCCGCGTCTCCGGCAATAAATACCCTGCCGGACTGATATTGCTCGGCCAACGAAAAGCGCAAATCCCAAAATCCAACATAGTCAAATCTGACGTTAACCGGCGCCCCCACCGCACGGGCCAACAGCCCGGCAAAATCATAATCCTCAATGGTTGCATCCATATCTACCGGCGCATGAAAGAACCAGTTGCCATTCAGATCAACGCGGCCAAGGAATTGCCAGTACCCCTGCATTTCGGACCCCAGCGCATTAAAAATCGCCTTTCCAGGAAACGCCGCCAGCAGGTCATCAAGGTCAGGCGAATGAAATACCAGCAACGCCATTTTCCGGTCGTGAGATTGGGTGTCTAAGGCAATGCCTGCCGCATCGCGTACACCTGATCGCGCCCCATCTGCGCCAACCAAATACCGAGCTGAAACCCGGCACTGCTGGTCAGTTTCGACAGCGGTAATTTCGGCAATTACCCGCGTTTCATCCTGATCCAGTTGGTCAAATCGCCAGCCATATAAAATTTCCAGATTGGAGAATTCGGCGGCGCGGGCGCGCAAAACTTTTTCGGTTAAAAATTGCGGCAGCCGTTCATTCTCAGCGTTGTAATAGGCGGCCACTGACGCGCGATTGAACCAATCATAATGATACCCGGACAGCAAATTGTCAAAAGCCGTCAAACCCGAATTGCCAAAACTTCGCGGGATCAGACTGGCATCGCGAATTTGCTGCTGCACCCCCCATGCCTTAAAATGCTCACCGCTTCGCTGGGTTAGATTCTGCCCCTTTGGAATCTGCTGAATAGTCGGATAGCGCTCAACAATCAGCGCGCTCACGCCGCGCTGCGCAAGATCAATTCCAAGGCCCAGACCAACAGGACCACCGCCAATGATAATCACATCATAATCTGGATCTGGGTCACCAAGTCTGCCTGAACCGCCCATATTCTTAAAACTCCTCATACCCGGCACTTTGGAATATATATATTTCGCACCCCGAATTGTCACAAAATATCACGCCGCCTTAATGATTTTTGCTGGCCGGAGCTTGGAGGAAAACCGAAGCGTAAATGAAGATAGATGTTGTTATTGCTGGCAGCCGGCCCATCGGCCTCGATTTGGAAGTTGTCCGTGTTGAGGATAAATCTGTACCGGCCATTTATGACGGGCACAGTGGGGCGAGCTTGGCGTTGGCTCGCCGCGATCAGATCATCGCATATCGCGGTGATAATTCGGCCGATATAGGCGGCCTGTAGGATCTTTTGCTTGGGTGAAATGCACATGCAGGCGATATCGCTTGTCCCCAACCAAAAGCTTACAGACATATTCTGAAACCAGCTCAGCAAACACTCCAATCACCCTCGGAAATATCGAAATCAGGCATACTACCAAAGAATTCAGTTTGGATAAGGCGGGGGTCGTTTTAGATAGGTGGGGGTCGGTCTAAATAGTGCCGCCGAGGCTACCCTCAAGCTGGGCCATTTCCTGACCGCCTGCCATCATATCCTGCAAATCCTCTGCCGTGATCCCGCCCTTTTCAGCTGTACCGTAAGTCGTACCCCGGTTCAGTACGGTAAACCGGTCACCCACCGCCATTGCATGACGCACATTATGGGTGATGAAAACCACGGCAATGCCCTGCTTACGCACCTTATCGACGGTTGCCAGAACATTGGCTGTTTGGCGCACGCCAAGGGCCGAGGTAGGCTCATCAAGGATCAACACTTTTGCGCCGAAATAAACCGCACGGGCGATGGCAACGGTCTGACGCTCGCCGCCCGACAGCGTGCCAACAGCCTGATCAGGGCCGCGCAAGCTAATGCCCATCTTTTTCATCTCGGACATGGTCACTTCATTGGCATATTCATGGTCAAAGAAATTCAACCCAAAGCGTTCCGCTACCGGCTCATTGCCCATGAAGAAATTGCGGCTAACCGACATTAGCGGGATCATCGCCAAATCCTGATACACTGTCGCAATACCCGCGGCGATACTATCGCGTGGGTCGGCCAGATTTACCGCCTTGCCTTCAAATAGAATCTCGCCCGCGGTGGGGTGATGCACCCCGGATAATGTTTTGATAAAAGTCGATTTACCAGCGCCATTATCACCAAGCAGGCAATGGCATTCACCGGCATGAAAATCGATAGTCACCCCCGCCAACGCGATCACACTGCCAAAATGCTTTTCGATATTCACCATACGGATGATCGGTTCCATCAGCGTTCTCCCGTAATCAATCGGCGGATATAGGTGTTCAAAATCACCGCCAGCAATAGAATGACCCCAAGGAAAACGCGGAATAACGACGATTCAACATCGGCAAAGAACAGCCCCTGCTGGACCACGCCAAAGATCAAAGCCCCTAGCGCCGCCCCAATCACCGAGCCATATCCTCCGGTCAGTAGCGCGCCACCGATGACCACCGCGATAATCGCCTCAAATTCTTTCAACAAGCCGCGATCCGCTCCCGCCGAGCCAAATTCCATAACCTGACAAACCGCAAAAACAGTTGCGCAAAAGGCGGTGAACATGAACATACAGATTTTCACACGATCAACTGGCACCCCGGCATAGCGCGCCGCCTGAGCATCGCCGCCAGCAGCAAAGATCCAATTGCCAAAGCGCGTCCGGGTCAACAGGATATGACCAAAAATCACCAAACCAATCGCCCAGAAAATAAGCATCGGGATACCGTCAACAATCGGCTGGCCGATGCGACTGCCGCGAGTGAAGGTGCCTATAATCCCAGCATCGCCAAGCCACTGAAAAATCGGCCCACCAACCTTGGCGCCAAAAACCTGCGCCAGCCAATCACCCTCACCAGCTTCGCGAATACCGCCAATAATGGTCTTGCGCTCGATTGTCTGCGGGATAAAAATGGTAAAGCCCCGCAAGATAAAAAGGGTTGCCAGCGTTACAATAAAACTGGGCAGACCCGTGCGCACAACAATATAGCCGTTCAGTGCCCCAAAACTGACGCAGATCGCAAAGGTAATCAGAATCGTAGCCCACATCGGCCAGCCAAGCGTCACCCCAAAAATGGCGATCATCATTCCGGCAAAACCGATCATTGATCCAACCGACAAGTCAAACTCACCGGCAATCATCAGCAAACAGGCGCCCACAGCGATAATCATGAACTGAGCAGAAACGGTGGACCAGTTTAACACGCCCTGCGCGTTGAACATTCCACTGTCAAACGCCAGCATAAAAAAGAACGTGAACACGGCAACTGTTCCGACGATACCACCAAGTTCAGGACGAATCAGCGCTTGACGCCATCGCGATATTTCCTTGATGCGTTCATCCTTATTCGGGGCATCTGACATTGTCTTTGCTCCTAATGATTGGATAGCCTGATAATTGAATGGCTCTATAAATTCTACAATAAAAAAATGGAAAAAGAGCGGCATCGATCATGTCAAAACCGCTCTTTCCTTAATCAGGCTTAGCGATATTCGCCAGCGAACTCATCAACCTTTGTCAGACCATCAGCGGTAACAAAGCCCGGGCCTGAATTGATGTTGTTACCCGGCAGAACGCCATAGCGGTCATAGTTGGTAAGAACAACAACCGGCAGATATGCCTGCAGGAATGGCTGCTGGTCGATACCCCACTTGATTGTACCGTCTTTGATGCCCTTAACGATCTCGGTGCCAAGGTCAAACGTACCAAAATAGATATCGCCAGCGATACCCAGCTCTTTTACTGCCATGATTGACGGATCAGCTGATGTTGGACCCAGTGTTAGGATCGCATCAGTGCCTGAATTGGCCGACAGGTAAGCTGAAACACGGTTTTTGATCTCACTAGGATCTTGGCCTGAATCAATCATCTGGTTGCCGAGATCAACACCAAGTCCGTCAGCAAAACCCTGACAACGCTCAGTTGATGAAGGAGATGAAATGTAGTGGTTGACGCACAGGAACGATCCCACGCCGTCACCCTTGGCACGCAAACCAGCTGCATAACCGGCATCATATTCAGGCTGACCGACATACATCAGAGCGCCAACTTCACGCGCCTGATCCGGCGTTCCTGAATTCATGATGATAACATTGATACCCTGATCAACAGCGGCCATAATTGGCCCCTTCAGGACATCATAATCTGCAAGAGTTGTGATAATGCCGTTTGGCCCTGAAGCTGCAGCCTGCTCAATGATCCGCGCCATGTCGGCAAGATCACCTGTTGGTGGATTGCGGTATTCAACGTCAACACCCATCTGGTCGCCAGCAAGAGCAATACCGTTCTTAATGGTATTCCACCAGCTGTCGCTGTCCGGGGCGTGACTGACAAGAATGTATTTTTCACCAGCTGCATTAGCTGTTGAAATGGTCATGAACGGCATCGCTATAATAGCAGTGGTCATAACCAGCTTTTTCAAAATTGAAGTCATAGTTATCCTCCCAAAGATTCACCACCTAGGTGGTTAAAACGTAGCATTTTGTATATGCAGATAAAACAAAACCACGAAGCGAGAACTTTTGCAACCGGTTGCAAAAATGTTTTATTAAATTTTGCAAACTTTGATAAAATCGTGATCAAGTAGAAGAATGAATGTGCTATCCAACAGCGCGTTACAAAAAACAAGAGACGATGTCATGGCCATTACTTTGAAAGAAGTCGCTAATCTCGCCGGAGTGTCACGATCGGCGGTATCACGCACTTTTACCGATGGCGCATCTGTGTCGCCCAAAACCCGGCGCAAAGTTGAAAAAGCGTCTGAGGCATTGGGATACACTCCCAATTTTCTGGCTCGCAGTTTGAATACGGGGAGAACAGAATTAGTTGGCCTTGTTTCCAATAACTTTCAAAACCCTATTTTTCTTGAAGTTTTTGATGAATTTACCCGCAAGCTGCAGGATAGCGGCCTTCGCCCTTTGCTGGTCAATCTTACTGATGAGATCGATGCTGCAAATTCGGTTCGGATGCTGCGTCAATATTCAGTCGACGGGGTGGTTGTCGCCTCATCAACCCTGCCACCAGAATTTTCCAAAGCGTTTCATGACGCCGGAATGCC
>JAACDV010000300.1 GCA_009936825.1 Bacteroidota bacterium
GCCGTCAGGTATCTGAAAAAGCGCGGTCAGCAGCAGCATCGGTATCGCCAACGCCTGCACATCGGCGAATAATGAGTCGCTCGGCTGAATGAACATACGGATCATCGCGTCTGGCCAAATCAGCAAAATGATCATGGTCAGTGTACATGCACTAAGTGCCAGCGTCATGGTGGCGGTGGCACTTTTAAACAGATTCTGTCTATCCTCGGCGCCTGCATAATTACCAATCCTAACCATGCCAGCCTGTGCCATCGAAATAGGAATCATAAAGGCCACGGCGGCAATCTGGTTGGCAATGCTGATAGCGGCAAGCGAAGCAGTTCCATAAAGACCGATCAGCAGCGCAGCAGCAATGAACATGCCCGTCTCGGCAACAATCGTCAGGCCGATCGGAACCCCTATTTTCAGCACCCGAAATGTGATGTCCCAATCCATCAGCCAAAGCCGCTGGAAGGGTTTACTCTCACGAAAGGGTGAACTGTTAGCGATATAGCCGATCAGTCCAACGCACAGCAGGAAGTAAACAATTGACGTTCCCAGCGCTATCCCGCCAAGTCCCATCGCCGGAATGGGCCCGGCCCCTTTGGACAGAATTTCATTCAGCCCCACATTGACCGCCAGCGCGATTAACATGGCGATAACTTGTGGCATAGGGCGTTGATACGAAATCAGGAATTGTCGCAATACAAAGGTCAGAAACATGAACGGAAGACCAAAGCTGGTCCAAAACAAAAACGGTTTGGTCAGGCGCGACAGTTCAGGATCCTGTCCAAGCGTGATTAACACCGGTTCGGCAACGAACAGCAGCGGAATCGTCAGCATCCCTAAGGTGAACGCAATGATCATCCCTTGGCGAAATGAGCGTCGGATTTGCCGGTCATCACCCGCGCCAAGCCCCTGAGCGATAAGCGGACCCACCGCCAATGAAATACCAATGGCGAGGAAAAATATCGGCTGGAAATAACGCGTCGCCAGCGCGCCGGCAGCAAGACTGTCACTGTCAATCTGGCCCATCGCCAACACATCACTGGTCCAGATGCCGATCGTCGCCAGCTGTCCCACAATCAACGGCATTGCAAGACGCAGGTTTTCGGCAAGATGGTCGCGCCAATTTAAGGTGGGGAAGGTCATAGGGGTGATAGAGTCCAAAAAGTCAGCGTGCCACAAATAGCCTGAAACCGAATTCAGTACCGCGGACACTAAGCGACTATTTATTACAACGCGTTGAAAGAGATATGGTGTTGCTGAATTAAATCATAGGAACTGAGTTAAATCATAGGAACTGAGCTAAATCATAGAAACTGTGGTATCGCCTGCAATCATTTGGCGCAAGGCTCTTAACAGTCTATGCTATGTTTTCACCCGGTCAACAAGTGTTCCTAGTACTTGTGTTTTGCAGGAAGATAAAGATGGTTAGAAAACCCGCCGGCAGGCCTGCACCCAAAGGCTCGTCAGGTCGAAGTTACCGCAGCGATGCCGGCCTGACGCGCAAACCCAAAAAAATGCGGGGGCGCAAGCCGTCATCGCAACGCTGGTTGACCCGTCAGTTGAATGATCCGTTTGTTGCAGAAGCAAAATCACGCGGCTATCGCTCGCGCGCGGCTTTGAAACTGGAACAGATTGATGCGCGGTATGAATTGCTGCAGGCAGGCATGTCCGTTGTTGATCTTGGATGCGCGCCGGGAGGCTGGTTGCAGGTTGCCGCTGAAAAGATCCGGTTTGGCAAGGGCGGTGCCAAACTTGTCGGAATTGATCTTTTGGAGACGGATCCGGTTGGCGGGGCTGAAATTATCCTCGGTGACATGACTGACCCCGTCCTTCTAGAGCAAGTGCGCGAAGCCATCAGCGGCACGGCAGATGCGGTGCTAAGTGATATGGCGGCGGCAACGACGGGACACCGGCCGACCGACCATCTTCGTACCACCGCGCTATTGGAAGAGGCACTTGCCTTTGCGCTGGAGGTGTTGAAGCCGGATGGATTCTTTCTGGCAAAATGTTTTCGCGGCGGTGCTGAAAAGTCGCTGCTTGCGGTGATGCAGAATAACTTCGCCACCGTGCGCCATGTGAAACCTTTGGCCAGTCGTCAGGAATCGGTTGAAAGCTATGTGTTGGCAACCGGATTTCATGGCCGGGCCGGATGGGGTGATTTTGCTGATGCACACGGCGAGTATCGCGGTGATGCCCCCCCTGAGGGTGCCGGCAAAAATCCAGAAAATGACGAGGCTGAAAACGTGCCCGATGATAGGGCGCTACCATCGTCAAAAGGCGGGTTTTCTCCTATTTAGGGACTATCTTTGCCGTCCCCCCTCAGTTATAGTGCCGCGCCACCGGATATACGGAAGGCGGTCCATGAAAATTCGTGAAGCTTTGACTTTTGATGACGTGTTGCTTGAGCCGGCGCGCTCGGCAATACTACCTGCGCAAACCGACACGTCGACGCGGCTAACGCGTACCATCAATTTGAACATTCCGCTGCTTTCCGCAGCAATGGACACGGTGACCGAGCATAGGCTGGCCACCGCGACGGCACGTGCCGGCGGCATTGGTGTCATCCATAAGAACATGTCGGTTGAGGCGCAGGCTGCCGAAATTGTCCGGGTCAAAAAATTCGAATCGGGGATGGTGGTGAACCCGCTGACAATCACTCCAGACCGCGAACTTGGCGAGGCGCTGGAATGAATGGCGGCGCATTCGATCAGCGGCATTCCGGTTGTTGATGGGGCTGGCAACGGTCCGCACAAGCTGGTTGGTATTCTGACCAACCGGGATGTTCGTTTTGCCATTGATAAATCTCAGAAAGTTGCTGATCTGATGACGCGCGATGTGATTACCGCGCGCGAAACATCAACACAGGATGATGCGAAAAAACTGTTGCATGAGCACCGCATTGAAAAGCTGGTTGTTGTTGATGTTCAAAACCGTTGCATTGGTCTGATTACGGTCAAAGATATGGAAAAGGCGCAAAGCAATCCGATGGCGGCCAAGGATAACGCCGGACGTCTTCTGGTTGCAGCGGCTACGGGGGCTGGCCCTGA
>JAACDV010000301.1 GCA_009936825.1 Bacteroidota bacterium
ATTCTATCGCCGGACTGCATTGGGCGGTGCATTGCGGGCGGAGACCTATATCGAATTGCGCTACAACGCTGCGGGAACTCCGGTGGATGATAACCGGCCCGTTCATGGTGGCGGGGTGCGGGTACAGTTCCGGTTCTAGGGCAGATAAGAAGATTTGGCCTTCGTCCTAAAATTATTTCAAATCTTGAGTCCAGTGCATCGTCTAAATTCCACTTTAGTTTATTAGAATATCGTTAACTATGGGTATGTCTCTGGTATGGAGAACCACCCTAACAACGCTTTTGATGCAGCCCGCCTGCTGGCCTCGCAATTGCTACCCCCTATATTGGCCCGAATGGCCGGTTTTGGGGAGCGGTTGCTTAGCCTGATAGCGTTTACAGGGCAAGCGGCCGGTTTGGTGGTGCAGTCATTTGCGCTGTTGTTCTGGGGACTAAAGGCCGGCCAGCCGGTCCGCCTTCGTCATGTTGTTCAAGAACTGATTGCTGGCGGCGTTCGCGCCGTGCCAGTAGTGATTCTGATGGCCTCTACCATCGGTGTTATGCTGGCGATTCAGGGTATTCATTCGCTGCGGATTTTTGGCGCTGAAACACAGGTCACCTTTGGTCTGGCGCTGTCAATTCCGCGTGAATTTGCGCCCCTTATCACCGGCATCATTGTGGCGGGGCGGTCCGGCTCCCAGCTTGCCAGTCGGGTTGGGTCAATGCGGCTGAATGGCGCGATTGACGCGCTGACTGTGATGGGAATTTCACCTGTCCGCTTTATCGTGGCACCAGCGGTATTTGGTCTATTGATCTCGCTTCCCATTTCGGTCGCGGTGGCTTGCATTGCTGCTCTTGGGGCTGGCCAGCTTTATGTCACGGCTACCATTGGCATAGCTGCCGAGGCCTTCTGGGCTGATGTTTTATCGGTGACTACGATGATTGATCTTGTCCATTGCTTTGGCAAATCGGTTCTGTTCGCCCTGTTGATTGCGTTGATTGGCATCATTATGGGGCTGGGTGTTGTTGGTGGAGCGACCATGCTGGGGCGGGCCACTACATCATCGGTTGTCAGTTGTATCGGGGCCATTATTGCCGCTGATACGGCGGTTGCCCTGCTGTTATAGAGGGGACGAATGGCTGAATCACTAACGCAAAGTAACCTTGAAGGGTCTGGCCAGCAGCCTCTGTCGGTGAGCGATCTTCGCGGCGGTTATAATGGCACGCCCGTCATTGATGGATGCAACATCGAGATAGGGGCCGGTGAGATTGTCGTCATTATGGGGGGATCGGGATCGGGAAAATCAACATTTCTGCGGCATCTGATCGGCCTGAAGGCACCGATGGCGGGCCGCGTTCACCTGTTTGGGGAATCGCTGTATGATTTAGGTGAAATCGATCGGTTGCGCCTGCTCAAGCGCATTGGTGTCGCCTTTCAGTCCGGCGCGCTTTTGAGTGCGTTGAGCGTTGGCGAGAATGTCGCGCTGCCGCTGGTTGAACATACCGTTCTGGATCGCGAACTGATCGATGTCATCGTGCGTATGAAGTTGGATTTTGTTGGGCTTCTTGGCAAGGAGGATTTGCTGCCTTCCGAGTTGTCGGGGGGCATGCTGAAACGTGTTGCGGTTGCGAGGGCGATTGCGCTGGATCCAAAGCTCATATTTCTGGATGAACCTTCAGCAGGCCTTGATCCGGCGGTTGCCGCCGCACTGGATACACTTATTATCAAGCCTCGCGATTCTCTGGGGATGAGTGTCGTGGTGGTCACGCACGAGCTGGAAAGCGCCTTTAACATCGCTGACAGAATTGTTGTTCTGGATCGCGGCAAGATTATTTTCACTGGCAGCGTTGCGATGATCAAGCAAAGCCCTAGCAGGCGAATTCAGAACCTGATCAACAGGGTTGCCGAAGATGAGGAATTTGATCCGGAGGCGCATCTTCGGCGCTTGATCGGTGAAGCATAAAGGCGGAGGTAGTATCATGCATTGGCGGCAGGCTGATTTTCTTGCAGGTCTTTTTGTCATTACCGGTGCAGCGTTGATCGTTGCCATTATTCTGGTGGTTCGGGGGCAGATCAATAATCCTGACAGATATCACACTTATTTTAGCAATGTTGGCGGACTTCGCACCGGTGCGGCAGTTGTTTATGAGGGATATATTATCGGGTCCGTCGCGGCGGTGTCGCCGGTTCGTGGGGACAGCGGAATGCGATTTCGCATCAATCTTGATGTTGAGCAGGGGTGGATTATTCCCGCCGACAGTGTTGCCGAAATCTCGCCGGTGTCATTATTGTCGGCAAATGCCGTTCAGATCAGCGCTGGAAATGCTAAACCCTTGGCACCGGGGGATGAAATTCAGTCTATCCCAGCGGCGAATGTAATAGTTGAAATCAGTAAGACCGCTGATGAGCTGACCGAAATTGCCAACACACATCTTGCCCCGCTTTTAACAACTCTTCGCGATGTTCTGGATAGTGAAGGGCGCGGCGCGCTGGGTGGAATAACGCAGCTATCCAGGGCGCTGGCTGAATACTCACCAAAGATTATGAGCAACCTTGATCTTGTCACCGAAAATTTGGCCAGCATCAGCGACCTTAAGAATGCCGATGCCATCCAGCGAACCATCGCCAATGTTGAGCAAGCGTCACAAGAAGTCGTTCTCATTACCGATGCGGCAGCGGATGTTGCATCAGGCGTTAGTCGTTTTACCTCGGACACAAATATGGCGCGTATTGACACTATTCTTGGCCGTCTGGATGGCGCCGCGATGGAGCTTGAGACCATAATGAAGGCCAGCGCCCGGGCAACGCTGCGAATGGAAGACGTCGTTAGTGAAAAAAATATCAACCAGTTCAACAGCATTCTGGATCAAATGCACATTCTTCAAAGAGGCGTTGGCGAGATTATTAATACCAGCAAAAGCACCGCCGAGAATGTCCAGATAATTTCCGAAATAAGCGAGGATAGGCTTGCTGGATTTTTACAGCGCATGGAGGTGGCGGCGATGAATATTGAGGAAATGACCGCCCGCCTTCGCGATGATCCGAGCCTGCTTATCCGTACCAGCGAGTAACGCCAGCAAATAATATAGGCAAATAATATCAGCAAATAATTGGGGCAAATTGTAAAGGAGCGCGGGATGATTTTTCCTTCAATTTTGGTGCGGCCGGCGGCCTCAACGCTAGCGCTGCGGGGTTTGCTGCTGGCGGGGGCACTGATGATGGGATTGGCGGGATGCACCGCAAAACCGCCACGCGCCCCCGACACGCACTATGATCTGGAGCTTTCGACGCGCTCGCAGACCTATGGTAAGGCGGCGACTGTTAGGTTGGACCGCGTTGATATGCGGGGAGTACAATCCGGGCGTGCGTTGGTGACAATCACCGGAACCTCGCCAAAGCGGTTTCAAGAAATACGCGGGCATTACTGGCATGTTGCCGCACCAATCCTGATTGAACGCGCCTTTCTGGAGGCGATGAATGCTGCGAGCACCGACGCCATTTTTGGCACGTCGGTCAGCATGCCGCGCCCAAATTACCGGCTGACACTCACTGTTCTGGAGTTTGCTTATGATCCGGTTGGCAAGGCATCGGTGCGGTTTCATGCA
>JAACDV010000302.1 GCA_009936825.1 Bacteroidota bacterium
GGCATTTCTTGTAGTTCCGGCATTTCCGGCATTTCCGGCCAATCCAAGGGTTGGCCAGAAAAGCTTCTGACATGTCTGTCAGGGGGCGCTGACAGCACTGCTTTGGCGCTTTTGGCGCAGTCCTACGCGGCGCGGCGCGGCATCGCCCATCGGTGTTTACTGGTCAATCACAATATCCGCAGAAATGCTGCTGATGAGGCGGCACGGGTTGCTGCGCGAATGCGGCAGCATGGTGTTGAGGTTGAGATTCTTACCCTTGCCAATCCGGCGCCGCTTTCTGGCCTTCAGGAATGGGCGCGGCGCGAAAGATACGCGGCATTAACCGAAATTGCCCGCCGTGAAGGCGCTATTCTCCTGCTAGGCCATCATCGTGATGATCAGGCTGAAACGGTAATGATGCGTCTTTGCCGGGGGTCAGGGATTGCCGGTCTGGCAGGGATGCGTGTCCTTCAAAGGCGCAATGGCGCGGTGTTGGTGCGCCCACTGCTGGCGCTTTGCAGGCAGGATCTTGAAGATGTTTGCCGGACGGCCGGGGTGGATTTTGAAAATGATCCCAGCAATGCCGATGCGCGGTTTGAACGCGTCCGGGTGCGGGGTGAGTTGTCCAGAATTGCCCCTGAAAATAACCAGCTTTCATCGCAGTTAGTGCAGCTTGCAGAAACGGCGGCGGCGATTGATGACACCTTGCTGGCGGCGTTGGAGCGCGCCAGGATAGCTGGCAGTTTTACCCTGTCAGGTGCGGCGCGCCTACCTAAATCGGTGATGCAACTCCCCGAACTCATCCGCAACCGCGCCCTTGTGCGGCTGATTTTGGGGGTTGGCGGTATGCCCTATCCGCCATCACAAGCGGCGCTTAACCGTCTTTCGAAGCGGCTGTTGGCGGGGCAGGCGGCACCGCTTGGCGGGTGCAGATTCTTGCGAGAATCGATGCCGCCCCCGCAAGATTCACTCAAAATTACGAACCAAGAGGCACGGATTGACGAAAATAGCTGGTTAGTCGTGGCGGAAACTGGGCGCCGGCCCCCTATCCAAAAGGTGGCGCCGCGCCGTCTCGTGGTCTTTGCTGGACGCTGGTTGGTATGGGTGCCAGTTGGCGGCAAATTGCGCAATTTTGGTGCGCTGAAAGGCAGCGCAGATAGGGCTTGGCAAGACGCTTCGGGCTGGGCCGGGTTGCCTGCGGCAGTGCGCGCAGGACTACCGGTGCTGGAAACCCTTGACGGAGGCCGTTTCTACCCCCACATAAATTATAACAAAATGGCTGTTCAAAAGGCCGCGTCGATGACAGCAGCGTTTTTGCCGCTGTATGACGCTTTTACCGGTCTGTCCAGCCCATCGTCAAAGCAAGGCGCCGCGCGGAATAAATGCTAAGCGTAACGGGTCTGGTTCCGGTAGTTTGGGGCCAAATTCAAAAAGAATTGAAGTGACTTCAAGATGGCTGGTAGGAGTTAAATTCGCCGGCTGAACCGCAGATCCGAAGGAAGACATTTACCGTGAATAATCTAGGACGCAACGTTATTATCTGGGTGGTTTTTGGCGTGGCACTGTTTGCGCTGTTTAACCTTTTCCAAAGTCCGGCATCAACGGCTCCCGGCAATCAGCTGGCCTATTCCGATTTCATCGCCGAAGTCGAAAGCCAGCAGGTCGTAGAGGTTGTCATTGATGGCCGCAATCTTAAAGGCACCGCCAAGAATGGCCGGGTGCTTACATCTGTAATGCCCGAAGGCACCGACGTAGTCGCCGTGCTGGACAGGAATGATGTGCGTATCATTGCCAGCCCGGAAGACAGCGGAATGCCCAGCTTTTTGTCAATTCTTCTGTCGTGGTTCCCGATGCTGCTATTCATCGGTATCTGGATATTTTTCATGCGCCAGATGCAGGGCGGATCAAAGGGCGCCATGGGTTTTGGCAAATCGCGCGCCAAGCTCCTGACCGAGCATCAGGGCCGCGTTACCTTTGCTGATGTTGCCGGTATCGACGAAGCCAAGACCGAACTGGAAGAGGTCGTTGAGTTTCTGAAAGACCCCGGCAAATTTCAGCGTCTTGGCGGTAAAATTCCCAAAGGTGTTCTTCTCGTTGGCCCTCCCGGAACAGGTAAAACGCTTCTTGCTAAGGCGATTGCTGGCGAGGCCAATGTTCCTTTCTTCACAATTTCAGGGTCTGACTTCGTTGAAATGTTCGTCGGTGTTGGTGCCAGCCGTGTCCGTGATATGTTCGAGCAGGGCAAAAAGAACGCGCCTTGCATCATCTTTATCGACGAGATTGATGCTGTTGGACGGCACCGCGGCGCCGGTCTTGGCGGCGGTAATGATGAACGCGAGCAGACACTCAACCAGATGCTGGTTGAAATGGATGGTTTTGAAGCGAATGAAGGAGTGATCCTGATCGCTGCAACGAACCGTCCTGATGTTCTGGATCCTGCATTGCTTCGCCCGGGTCGTTTTGATCGTCAGGTTGTGGTGCCAAATCCGGATGTTATGGGCCGCGAAAAGATTCTAAAAGTGCATATGCGCAAAACTCCCCTTGCCGAGGATGTTGAAGCGCGGATAATTGCGCGTGGAACGCCGGGCTTTTCGGGTGCTGATCTCGCCAATCTGGTGAATGAGGCCGCGCTTCTTGCTGCACGAAAGGGGCGGCGCACTGTCTCCATGTCTGAATTTGAAGAGGCCAAAGATAAGGTAATGCTGGGCTCGGAGCGTCGCTCGATGGTGATGACCGATGATGAAAAGCGGCTGACCGCTTATCACGAAGCGGGTCACGCCGTTGTCGCATTGCATAGCCCGGCGTCTGATCCAATTCATAAGGCGACAATCATTCCGCGTGGCCGTGCTCTTGGTATGGTAATGCGTCTTCCCGAAGGCGACCGGATTTCACTGGCGCGTGACCAGATTTATGCTGATTTGCGCGTGGCATGTGGCGGGCGAATTGCCGAAGAACTGATTTTCGGGGCTGACCGTATTACCACCGGGGCATCATCGGATATCCGGATGGCGACCGACATGGCGCGCCGAATGGTGACCGAATGGGGAATGTCGGACAAGCTGGGCTTTCTTGCCTACAGTGCGGATGAGCAGGAGGTTTTCCTTGGTCGTTCGGTATCGCAGCAAAAGAATGTTGCTGATGCGACCGCGTCAACAATCGATTCCGAGATTCGGCGGATTGTTGATGCCGCGTATGACGAGGCGACCAAAATTCTGAAGAAAAACGCCAAACAACTGGAACGTCTGGCGAACGGACTTTTGGAGTATGAAACGCTGGATGGCGAGGAAATTCAGATCATCGTTGATGGCGGAACACCGTCGCGTAATGACCCTGAAGATGTGGGAGAGACCCCGCGGGCAAAGCGCAAGCGGGCATCGATTCCGAAATCGGGGCGTCCAAAAAGTCCGGGCGGCGAGCCTGCCTGATCATTGAAACCCCTTCTCGCATGACTTCTAATCAAATCATCAAAATTGAGGCGGCGCCATCGGTGCCGCCTTTTGCGATTCCCAGCTGGATACGCCCGCTAATCATTGATCGGGCAAAGCACAGGATAGCTGGCGGGTGGGCGCATTTCGATGCGCTCGACCTCGTGCAACGCCATGATGATGGCAGCTATACCATCAGCCGGATGGATGTTGACGGGATGCTGGCATCGGCTGACGATCGCAACACAGCGGCAGCGGCGTTAGAGGCAATCATGGCGCCCCGTGAAGATTTTGCCGGTCTGGCGATGGATACACCGCAGATTATGGGTATTTTGAACGCCACTCCTGATAGTTTTTCGGATGGCGGGCGGCATAACACACCGGCACGCGCTATCGCTGCCGGTAAGGCGATGCGCGCCGCAGGGGCCAGCATTATCGACATTGGCGGGGAGTCCACCCGCCCCGGGGCCAATCCTGTGTCGCGCAATCAGGAATTAGCGAGGGTTCTACCTGTGCTTAGCGGCCTTAATGGCAGCGGTGCTGTGTTGTCCATAGATACGCGCCACGCGCCCGTGATGGCGCGCGCAACGGCTGCAGGAGCTGGAATTATCAATGATGTAAACGGGTTGCGCGGCGAGGGCGCACTGGGCGCGGCGGCAATTGCGGCGGCCGGCGGCATTCCAGTGATAATCATGCATATGCTAGGTGACCCTGAAACAATGCAGGAAAAACCGCAATATGGTTTTGCGCCGGTGGAAATCTACGAATTTTTGCAGGACCGGATCGCGGCAGGCGTGGCGGCAGGAATTCCGCGCTGCATGATGGCGATTGACCCGGGTTATGGGTTCGGAAAATCTGTCAGCCATAACATTCAGCTGATTAAGTGGACGGCGATGCTTCACGGCCTTGGTGTGCCGCTACTGGGTGGCGCCAGCCGTAAAGCCAGCATTGCGAAAATCTCGATGGGGGAAGATGCTGATAACCGTCTTGCCGGATCGCTTGGTCTTGCTATGCAGGCGCTGCGCTCGGGCGCGCAGATGCTGCGTGTTCATGACGTTGCTGAAACACGCCAAGCGATTGCTATCGAAATGGCGATGATCACCGGCGCCTGATTCTAAATTCCAGAAGGGCCCAAATTCCAGAGGGAAAACCAGGCCGGAAATTATTATCGGGCTTGGCGGGCCTTGTACAAGATTAGCCCGCGTCCTATTCTGCAGCTATCCCCGGCTTTGGAATAAGCATAGGCGCCGGAAATTGAGAGCAGGGAATAGCAATGTTTGGCACTGACGGCGTTCGCGCCCGCGTTAACACAGGTCCGATGACGGCTGAGGCTATTGTCCGGCTGGCGCTAGCGTCAGGACGCTGGTTTACTGGCGACAACCGTGATGGACGCACCGGCAGGCCGCTGGTAGTGATTGGCAAGGATACGCGTGTTTCAGGCTATATGGTCGAGGCGGCATGGGTTGCGGGTTTTACCTCGATCGGCATGGATTGCCGGCTTTTGGGGCCAATGCCAACCCCCGGGGTTTCTTATCTTACGATGTCGCTTCGCGCTGATCTGGGGGTGATGATTTCAGCAAGCCATAATCCATTTGAGGATAATGGGATCAAGCTGTTCGGCCCCGACGGCTACAAGCTGGATGACGCCATTGAAGAGGAAATTTCGACGATGGCCGCAGGATCAATTGCCCTATCGCCTCCTGCCGAGCTTGGCCGGGCAAGCCGGATGCTGGATGCTGTTGGCCGCTATGTTGAATTTGCCAAAGCAACACTGGCGCCCAGCACGCGTTTCGACGCGATGAAAATTGTTGTGGATTGCGCCAATGGTGCTGCCTATCGCACCGCACCGGATACGCTGAATGATCTTGGTGCGACGGTCATTCCCCTAGCCATTTCGCCCGATGGATTCAATATCAATGATGAATGTGGTGCTGTTCACCCACAGGCATTGGCAGCGGCGGTTGTCGCGCATGGGGCGGATATTGGAATTGCGCTGGACGGCGATGCGGACCGGTTGATCATGGCCGATGAACGCGGCGCCATCCTTGACGGTGATCAGGTGCTGGCCTGCCTTGCGTTGCACATGCAAAAAGCGGGTATCCTGACCGGCAACGGTCTGGTTGGCACGGTGATGACCAATGGCGGTATTGAGCCGTTTCTGGCGGCGCACGGCCTTGATTTCCATCGCACGAAGGTTGGTGATCGCTATGTTTTGGAAAAAATGCGCAAATCAGGCATTAATCTTGGCGGCGAATCGTCCGGCCATGTGCTCATGACATCGCTCAGCACTTCTGGCGACGGGCTTATTGCCGCGTTGCAGATATTGCAAATTCTGGCGCAATCTGATCAGCCCGCCAGCGAGATTTTTCACGCTTTTGAGCCAAAGCATCAAGAGCTGGAAAATTTACGGGGAATGGACCCGCGCGTTCTTGAGGTGCAATCTGTAAAGGACGAGCTGGACCGCATCAAAGCAGATTTGGCTAAAGGCGAAGGGGCAGGAACGGGACGCATTTTGGTGCGCCGGTCAGGAACAGAAAAGATGATCCGGGTGATGGTTGAGGCTGATGATCGCCGTGTGTTGGACAGCGTAATGGCTGAAATAATTTTGCTTCTGAAAAATGCAGTCAGTAAAATTAAATAAAATCAACTATTTATTCAGTAGAAAAATTTTTCTTCTAAAAACTCATCTACCAGCTTGACGCGGACCGTCCCCCTGTTCCATCTTTGCGCCGGGCCGTCACCCCCCAACGGGTGGCCACATTATTGATGAGGGCGCTATGCCTGCGATTGCCAAGCCGGCCACAAAACCGGCATCTCCGTTGTTTTCAACTGGACCAACCAGAAAACGACCAGGATGGACCCCAGACGCTCTCGATCTTGCCTCGCTGGGCCGCTCGCACCGTGCCTCTCACCCTAAATCTAGAATACAGACCTGTACTGCGCTAATCGGCGAAGTTCTTGGTGTTCCTGACGACTATCTGATTGGTCTTGTGCCGGGCTCGGACACTGGCGCGGTTGAAATGGCAATGTGGTCGTTGCTTGGGCCGCGCGGTGTTGATGTTCTGGGTTGGGAAGCCTTCGGAAAGACTTGGGTAAATGACGCCGCCAGCCAGCTAAGGCTCGACCCCCTCAATCTTCATCAGGCAGAATATGGCCATCTCCCCGATTTAGGGCAGGTCGATTTTGATCATGATGTTGTCTTCACATGGAACGGCACTGCATCTGGTGTGCGCGTGCCGGACGGGGATTGGATTGCCGATGACCGCGCGGGTCTGACAATCTGTGATGCCACGTCGGCTTGTTTTGCGATGGAAATGCCTTGGCACAAGCTGGATGTAACCACCTTCAGCTTTCAAAAGTCGCTTGGCGGTGAGGGCGGTCATGGGGTGATTATTCTGTCGCCAAGGGCTGTCCAACGGGCGAACTCCCATACCCCCCAGTGGCCGGTTCCAAAGCTGTTTCGGCTGGCAAAAAAGGGAAAGCTTGATGCCGCAATTTTTGACGGTGCGACCATCAACACCCCTTCAATGCTGGTTGTTGAGGATGCAATTGATGCGCTGTTATGGGCCAAATCCATTGGCGGACTGGCCGGACTTTGCGCGCGCGTTGATACCAGTTTTGGATATTTCAAAAGCTGGGTTACTGCGACGCCAAATTTTGAGTTTTTGGCAGTTGATCCCGCAACTTTGTCGCCAACCTCGGTTTGCTTTGTGGTGGCTGATGATTGGTTCGCGGCTCAGGATGACGGCGATCAAAAAGCCATTGTGAAAGCGCTACAGGCGCACCTCGAAGATGAAGGGGTGGCGGTTGATATCGGCGCCTACCGTGATGCCCCGACGGGCTTGCGGATTTGGGCTGGTCCGACGGTTGATCCTGAAGATATCGCCGCGCTTTTGCCATGGGTTGACTGGGCTTATGAGCGTGCGCGTGCCGCCTATCAAGCTGCCGCTTAATTCGCCTAATTCTACCTCGATATTTGAGGTTCCTGCGGGGGCTCCCCGCACCAATAAGTCCCTATTTTACGAGCGCCCGGCTTTGGGGTTTTTTAAGGAGATATGATTGTGCCAAAAGTTCTGATCAGCGATAAGCTCAGCCC
>JAACDV010000303.1 GCA_009936825.1 Bacteroidota bacterium
CTATTAAACACGGAGGATCGCAGACCCAGCCGGATCGCAGACCCAGCCGGATCGCGAACCCAGCTGGACCATAGGCCCAGCCGGAACGCAAACCCAGCACGGCGCAGGTCTGGATATACGGGTTGAAGAAACGACAAATAACTCAGGCTTTTTCGGCGACGGTAAAACTTTCACCACAGCCACAACGGGCTGCTTCATTCGGATTATTGAAGACGAAACGCGAGGCGAATTTACCTTCTTCCCAATCCATTTCCGATCCTATCAGGAACATCACGGCTGTGGGGTCGATAAAAAGAGTAACGCCTTTCTCTTCAATCTTATCTTCAAAAACTTTGGCTTCAGTGGCGTATTGAACATCGTATTGCAGGCCCGAACAGCCAGCCGTCTTAATCCCGATACGAAGTCCAAGGATTCCCTGATCACCGGCGTCAAGAAGCTGGCGGGCCTGCTTTGCAGCGGCATCAGTCAGCGTTACAATTGGTTTGCCAGGTTCAAACATCGATTCGTCCCTTATTTCCTACCTTGGTTAAATGATAATCTACAGCACCCGGGGGTAATCTACAGCACCCGGGCGCATCACATCTATAGCCCCAAATCCAAAGCCATCTTGGCATCTTCACTCATCCGGTCTGGCGTCCAAGCAGGGTCCCAGACCAGTTCGACCGTCACCGCACCCACACCTTGGGCCTCAGCGACGGCGCGCGCCACCTGCCCCGGCATTTCACCAGCAACCGGGCATCCGGGAGCGGTCAGCGACATAGAGATGTCAACATCCCCATTCTGCTTGCGTTCAACGTCATAAATCAAACCCAAATCAAAAATATTCACCGGAATTTCCGGGTCATGAACACTTTTCAACGCATCTTCGACACTAATCGCATCCGCAGGACCTGACGGGTTGGTAAGCTGTTCTCCCGCCCTTGCCGTATATCCTTGCGACGTGTCGGGCAGAAAATCGGCCAAGCCCGGACCATCCGCAAGGCCCTGACCATCAACAAGATAGGGACCATCAACAAGATAGGGATTATCAATCTGATCCCCCTCTTTCATTTTATCGTCTGCTCCGGACATGCTTACCCTTGCCTACTTAAAAATCCGTTGTACTTTTTCGAGCGCTATAGCCAATGCGTCAAAATCTTCGGACCGCGTATAAACCCCAACCGAAGCCCGTGCTGTGGATGGCAGATCGAGATGGTCCATCAACGGTTGCGCACAGTGATGACCGGCGCGAATTGCAATTCCATCATGATCAATAATCGTCGAAATATCATGCGGATGCGCACAATCCATAGTGAAGGAAACAACCCCGGATTTGCCCGCTGCCGTGCCAACCAGATGCAGCCCCTCAACCGCCGATAACCGCTGATGCGCATAGCTGAGAACCTGTTGTTCATGGGCCCGAATAGCGTCCATACCAATAGATTGCACATAATCAACGGCCGCCCCCAGCGCAATGGTCTCGGCGATAGCGGGCGTGCCAGCTTCAAAGCGAACCGGCGGTTCGGCATAGGTGCTCTTCTGGATGGTGACGCGGTCAATCATATCACCGCCGCCAATAAAGGGCGGCATTTCAGCCAGAATTTCACCGCGCCCCCACAGCACCCCAACACCGTTGGGGCCATAAAGCTTATGCGCTGAAAACACGTAAAAATCAGCGCCAAGAGCGACCACATCAACGGGCATATGGATAACACCCTGACAGCCATCAACGACCATCAATGCACCAGCATCACGCGCATGTGCAGCCATCTCGGTGATCGGGAACACTGTCCCCAGAACGTTTGAGACATGCGGAACCGAGATGATCCGCGTTTGCGGCGTGAGCATTTCGGTGAATTTTGCCATCGAAAAGCTGCCATCTTCCTCTAACTCAAAGGCCCGAAGGATCGCGCCGGTCTTTTCGGCCACCATTTGCCACGGAACGATGTTCGCATGATGGTCGGCAATGCTGATCAGGATTTCATCGCCGGGTTGCAACCTCGGCTCAGCCCAGCATCGGGCAATCAGGTTCAGCGCCATCGTGGCACCTGCCGTCAAAACAATCTCATCGGCTGATTTCGCGCCGATAAAACCGGCAACCTTGCCGCGCACCCCTTCATAAAGGTCAGTGGAGGCTTCAGACAGAAAATGCAGGCCGCGGTGAACGTTTGAATAGGTGTCCGAATAGGCCGACATCAACGCATCTAGAACCTGCTGCGGCTTTTGCGCCGATGCCGCACTATCCAAATAAATCAGAGGCTTACCATGAATTTCACGAGACAGAATGGGAAAATCTGCGCGAATGGCCTCAAGGTTAAATTCGAGGCGAACATCATCCATTATTTTGCTCCATCTCGGTCCACATTTCCGCCAACCATGCCTCGGCAACAGGGCGTAGCAATCCGGCTAGCGTTTTGTTTTCGACCGTCTCAATCGTATCAATTAGGAATGCCTCAATTAACATAGCCCGCGCGGCCTCGCGGGGAATGCCGCGGCTGGTCAGATAGAACAGCTGCGTTGCGTCCAACTCTCCAACCGTTGCCCCATGCGCGCACACAACATCATCGGCATAAATTTCCAACTCAGGCTTGGCATCC
>JAACDV010000304.1 GCA_009936825.1 Bacteroidota bacterium
AAAATGGTGCACTCGACAGGATTCGAACCTGTGACCTCTGCCTTCGGAGTACACAGATCGTAAATTAAATCATAATAAAATCAGTATATTATTTTGTTGTAGTAAAGAAAAAAGCTATTTGTAGTAAACTAATTTTACTTTTTTTCACCCTGAATGCTGCCTCCTTCACTCACGCAGTGTCCTTTCATTTCATTGCGCAAAGGAAGCACTTTCTTTCTATTATTTCTGACTTGCTGTGAATGCCTCAAGTTTTGTTCCGGCCATGCACTGTGCTGTGATTCTCTATCAAGTTGCCCACCATTTGCCAATCGTCACTTATTACTTGGGCCGCATCTTATATGCTGAGATCACACCGTTATAGCTTGCTGGCCGCTTTCGCGTTTTTGCCGATGCTATCCCAATCAGCTTGATTGATCAGCTTTGCAGGTGCAATCCATGACCCGCCAAGGCATGGCACGTTGGTCAAGGACAGCCATTGGGGTGCCGTGGCTTCAGTGATGCCGCCAGTCGGGCAGCAGCCAAGGTGTGGCAAAGGGCTTGCCAGCGATTTGATAAAGTTTGGCCCGCCTGCCGCCATCGCTGGGAAAGACTTGATAAAATGAAATCCGGCCTCGGCCAAGAGCATCATTTCAGAAACCGTAGATGCACCGGGCAAAAGCGGCAGCTTGGCATCATGACAGCCTTTGATCACAGCATCGGTTGTTCCCGGGCTGACGATAAAGTTTGCGCCGGCAGATGCCGCTTTTTGCGCCAGATCGGCAGATAGAATTGTTCCCGCACCCACCAGCATTTCAGGGCAATGGCTGGCAATCGCCTCAATCGCATCAAGAGCCGCCGCGGTGCGAAGGGTAATCTCGATTGTTTTAATATCGTTCGCCAACAAGGTTTCAGCCAAAGGCACTGCATGGGCGGCATCATCGATCACAATCACCGGCATTACCTTGCCAAGCGCCAAAACGTCTTCAATCGTCATTATTTTATCGGTCATTATAATCCTATTAGCGGGTTCACGCCGCCTCCCTGTTCTGCCGTTGCCGCATTGCCGCGTAGACTGGCAAATAAGGGTCGGCCAAATGTGGTAACTTGTGGGCGATTTGACATGGCAGGCAAAATGCGCGCGTCAAGATCGGCATCGACATGAAGCTGTCCAGTAACCGCGTCAAGCGTGATCATATCATCGTCTTGAATTTTGGCGATCGCGCCGCCCATCACCGCCTCGGGGCAAACATGAATGGCCGATGGCACTTTGCCCGATGCCCCCGACATTCGGCCATCGGTGACTAACGCCACCCGATGCCCCTGTTCTTGAAGAATTGACATCAGCGGGGTCAGGCTGTGCAATTCCGGCATGCCATTCGCTTGCGGGCCCTGCATACGGACAACCAAAACCACATCTTTGTTAAGTTGATTATTGTTAAAGGCTGCCTTTACCTCGGCCTCGCTATCAAAAACTCTAGCTGGCGCGGTGATAATATGCCGGCTTGGGTCAACTGCCGATATTTTGATCACTGATTTACCAAGCGATCCGGTTAACATTTTTAGGCCGCCGGTTGCGCTATGCGGATTTGAAACAGGTCGCA
This sequence comes from Bacteroidota bacterium, assembly GCA_009936825.1. The sequence goes on from JAACDV010000304.1 coordinate 1,581, forward strand.
GAATATCATCATCTAAGCTTTGTTTGGCGGCTGGTTGCCAGACCACATCATGATCATCACCAAAGCCTGGCTCGACAGCATAATCACCAAGATTACTGCCCCAGACTGTTCGGGCATCAGCATGGACAAGCCCTGCATCAAGAAGTTCACGAATGACATATCCTATCCCGCCAGCAGCGTGAAAATGATTAACATCGGCATGTCCATTTGGATAGATCCGCGCAAGCAATGGCACAATCTCGGATAGGTCGGCAAAATCTTCCCATTTCAACAAAATGCCAGCCGCGGCCGCCATCGCGGGCAAATGCAGGGTATGATTTGTTGAGCCGCCAGTTGCGTGAAGACCGACAATGGCATTCACAAAGGCACGCTCATCAAGAATCTCACCAATCGGGCGAATATCCTTGGACTGGCGTGAAATCGCAACAGCCTGATGCGTTGCGGCAACGGTCAGCGCGTGTCGTAAATCATCATGCGGGTGAATAAAGGCGGCACCGGGCAAATGCAGCCCCATAATTTCCATCAACATCTGGTTACTATTGGCCGTG
>JAACDV010000073.1 GCA_009936825.1 Bacteroidota bacterium
TCCTGTGCTCACACCGTCCAGCGCCAACGGCAGATCATCATCGGCATGAAGCCCCAAGCTGGTGGTATTGATAATGGTATCAGCCCGCTGGACAGCGGCAGCGCTTGCTGGATCACCGGGATCAGTGCCGGCAATTTCTATGGTATTGCCGATGTCAGCTTTGCCTAACGCGGCGACGATGGCTTGGGCGTTCGCGGGCGTCCTGTTCATGATGGTTAGCGCCGATACGCCGCCCATACATAGCGCCAGCGCAATGGCCCGCGCAGCCCCGCCCGCCCCGATCATCAATATTTTCCGGCCCGCCGGATCATGACCATTAGCCCGAAGCCCCGCAACAAACCCATGCCCGTCAAAATTATCGCCATGAAGGCTACCATCTGCATCAAACCGCACCGCATTGACCGCCCCGGTTAGGCGCGCCGTCGGCCCCAGCGTGTCGCAAAGCTCAGCAAGGGCCAGTTTGTGCGGAATGGTGACAGCCAAACCGCCGAAATTCGGAATCTGCTTCAAGGCGCCAATCACGGTCGCCAAATCCTGCGGCGCAACATTGATCGGCACCATAATATGATCGAGCCCGCGCTGCGCAAATTCCGGATTAAACACCATCGGTCCACGGACATGGTCAACAGGGTCGGCAATTACCCCAAAAACGCGCGTTTTTCCCGTTACCCACGGCATCAAATTTGACATTTACACACCCCGCTCCCGGCCGTAATTTCCTGTTCTACATTCATAAAATTCTTACTGAGCCTTTAACTGGCCACATTTTTGAATCACAAAATAAGATATAAAAATCAATTAGTTAAATTAAATTCAGTTCATTATTGAGATTGAAAATTTCTTAAAATAAACACAGCCTCGACAATTTTGCGCCCCTTTCACCGTCCAAAACAACCCTGACGCCGTTATGTGTGCCGCGACTTTTCAGCCTTGTCTTAATATCGGTGTCACGTCCCTTTAAGCAACCTTTAAGAGTACGAGGATTAGAAATGAATAAAGTTAACAAATCAATGGTGATCATCGGCGGACTTTTGGTGTCCGGCGCGGTTATCAGCGGGCTGGCAATGGCTGGTAATTCCGGCAATTTCGGCCACAAACACCATCACAGCGAAATGAATGCACTGAAGCTCGATGCGAATGATGACGGCATGCTGTCACAAGAAGAATTGCTGGCGCGCAACGTCAAGCGCTTCCAGAAACTGGATGCTGATTCCAACGGCATGATCTCGGCAGATGAATATAGTGCAGAGCTAGTGGCGATGTTCACCAGTCTGGACGCCAATGGTGACGGATTGCTGTCAGATGATGAGTTGCCGCGCCGGTTTCATGGTTTTAAGGACGGGCATGGTTACAAAAACGGACATGGTAAACATCGCGGTCATCACGATGATCAAGAAGCAAAAAGCTAGCCCAGCCAGCAACCGCTTCGCCTCTTGCCAAACGATATCATGCCGACAACAAGGCCCTTGCCTATTGGGAAGAGCTAGTCGGCATGGTGTGCCCAACTTAGTCGCCCATACCTAGTCGCCCAACTTAGTCCTTGTTGGTAAATTTTAATGACGCCGAATTGATACAATAACGAAGCCCTGTCGGCTGCGGCCCGTCGGGAAAAACATGGCCAAGATGCGCCTCGCAGCGGTTACAATGCACCTCGGTGCGCGTCATGCCAAAACTGGTATCGACGGTCCTGCCAACGGCGCCCGTATCCATTTCGTCATAAAAGCTTGGCCAGCCACTGCCTGAATCATATTTAGTGTCGGACTCAAACAGCGCCTCACCGCAACAGACACAATTATAGGTTCCGCTGGCATCGTATTTGTTCAGTTTGCCGGTAAAGGCGCGCTCGGTGCCATGTTCCCGCGTGACATGATATTGCTCAGCTGTCAGTTGTTCGCGCCATTCCGCTTCGGTTTTAACTATTTTATCGCTCATTCCGCAGCCCTTTCAGCATTTTTTTGGCAGAGCACCTGCCAGATTGCGGACGGTGTGGCCGGCATATCAATATGCGTGACACCCAGCGCATCACACAGCGCCGAAATCACCGCTTGCGGCGCACCGATGGCACCAGCCTCACCCGATCCTTTTACCCCCAGAATATTGTTTTTGCAGGGGATGTTTCGAAAATGAATATCAAAATTAGGAAGATCATCCGCTCGCGGTAAAGCGTAATCCATCAAAGATCCAGCCAACAGCTGGCCCTGCTCATCAAAGGCCGCATGCTCAAAAATGGCCTGCCCGATACCTTGTGTGATGCCGCCATGAATCTGCCCTGCCAACATTAGTGGATTGATCACAGTTCCAAAATCATCCACCACGGTATAGCGCTGGATTTCAACTTTGCAGGTTGCCGGATCGACTTCCAGCTCAACCACATGACAGCCATAAGGATATGTCGCCCCATCAACCTTATAAGCGTATTTGATGTTGAAGGGATGATCGCCCTCGCTTGGCACAAGGCGCAAGACCAAATCTTCGATAGTGATCGAGCGGTTGGTGTTTTTCGCCGAGAAAATACCATCAATAACAACAAGGTCATCTTCGCTGCAATCCAACGCTTCGGCCGCATGGGGGCGGGCGCTCGCAAGAGTTCGCGCCGCCACCTCGGCAACCGCAGACCCTAGCAAGGTGGTCATATTAGCACCGCCGGTAGTGCCCTTTGGAACGATCGCAGAATCGCCTTGAAAAATCTCAATCTTATCGGCATCGAACCCCAGCCTGTCCGACAGAATCTGCGTGAGTGTGGTACGATGCCCCTGCCCGTTTTCCTGCTGGGCGGCAAGTACCAGAATGGTGCCATCCTCACGGAATTTGACATCGACGCCCTGATCACTGCCGCCGCCACATTGTTCCAGATACATCCCAAAGCCGATACCGCGAAGCATTGATCGGCTGGCGGAGTCGGCGCGGCGCTCTTCAAAGCTGTGATAATCAGCGCGGTTCAGTGCATCCTCCATCAACTCCGGCATTTCACCATCATCAATGGTTCCGCCCAACACCATCGTATGCGGCATCTGGTCAGCGGAGATGAGATTCCGGCGACGAATCTCGGCGCGGTCAACACCAACATGCGCGGCGATGTGATCCATCAGCCGTTCCATAACGTAATTGGCCTCAGGACGCCCTGCCCCCCGATAAGCGTCAACCGCGGGCGTGTTCGTCATAACGCCCAGAACGCGGAGGCTGGCAACCGGAATATCATAATTGGTTGTCAAAGTGCGCGATCCCGACTTTGTAGGAACATAGGTACTGAAATTTGACAGCCATGACCCCATATTGGCGTGCAAAGTCACCGCCAGCGCATGAACCTTGCCGTTTTTATCAATAACCGCACGCGCTTTGGTACGGTTGTCGCGGCCCTGAAGATCAGAGACAAACCCTTCAGAGCGCGCCTGCTGCCAGCGCAGCTTGCGGCCAATTTTAAGCGCCGCCCAAGCAATCACCAGCTGTTCGGGATGGAGAAAAATCTTAAAGCCAAAGCTGCCGCCAACATCACCGGTGCGAATGCGCACCTGACTCAAATCCATTTTAAGAGCTTTGGCAATCTGCTCGGCAACACCGATTGGGCCTTGTGTACCGCACCAGATATCGAGCGTGCCCTCGGCTTCACCCGGGGCGGCAATCATCGGGCGCGTTTCCATCGAATTAATGATCACCCGGTTGTTGACCACATCAATATCCAGCACCTCGAGGCCAGCCTTGGATGCCGCCGCAATAGCGGCATTGGTTTCGCCATGATCTCCTGCTACCCAGTTAAAGGCGATGTTATTCGGATATTCATCATAGAGCTGCGGCGCACCATCCTGCATCGCTGCATAGACGTCTGTTACCGCATCCATGCCCTCATAGCGCACATCAATCAGTTCAATCGCATCATTGGCGGTTGTTACATCGTCGCCGACAACAACAGCGACGATATCACCTGCCGTCCGGTTTACGTCGCGCACCATCGGCGGATGGCTGATCATCGTCATTGTTTCACCGGACTCGGTCTCCAGCTGCGCCTGACATCTAATCTCGCCAATACCATCGGCGTCCAGATCGGCCTGGGTTGCCACCAGATGAACCCCGGCGAGCGCTGCCGCCGCACTGGTATCAATCGACAGCACCCGTGCATGCGCCAGAGGTGCGCGAAGAAAGGCCACCGCAAGCCCGGTTCCAGGTTCAATATCGTCGGTATAGCACCCGCGCCCGGTCACCAATTTCGGGTCTTCAACTCTTGGAATAGGCTGCCCAACACCAGATTTCATCTTCAACACTCCTAATTGGGGGCCTGTTCGCCCTGCATTTTTTTACTCGCTATCCGAGGTCGAAAGCAACTGTGCAGCGCTCCAGACCCGGTTAGCAGTTGTTACCCAACATAAAACACCAAAAATCAATGCGAGCGGCACAAACAACTGGGGTAGAGCGGTAACCGTCAGCAGGAAAATGATGGTCTCGGTGCCTTCGGTCAAGCCACCAACATAAAAGAAAGCCTTTTTTCCGTGCGTTTCGGTCAAAATGCCGCGTTTTTCCGCTATAATTGCAAAGGCAAGAAAGCTCGCCCCCGAGCCAACAAAGCTAAACACCAGAAAACAACCGGCCGAACCATTGCCGGGATCAACGAGAACGAAGCCAAAAGGCACCGCGCTGTAAAAGATAAAATCGGACGTAATATCGAGAAAACCGCCAAAATCGGTGATTTTAGTGGCACGCGCAACAGCACCGTCAAGCCCGTCAAAGATCCGGTTAATTATAATCAGAATAACAGCCAGCCAAAAATATCCGAGCGCCACGGCGATGACCGCTGCGATGCCAACACCAAATCCAGCCGCGGTAAGGGTGTTGGCCCCGACATTACGCGCGGCAAGCCAGATGCCCACAGGATTAAGAATCCTGTCCACCCAAGGCCTGAGTGCAGCATCAAACATCAAACAGGGCCTGAGGAGGAAGCCGTATTCGAGGGTGAATTGGGTTTCTTTGCCGCACGAATAGAGGGCGCAATTGCGACCAACGTCTCGCCCGCCAGAACGGTTTGTCCGACGCTGGCAACAATCTTGTGATCGGCAGGAATAAATAAATCGGTCATACCGGCAACGCGTGCCATACCCAGCTTTTCGCCCTTGGCAAGATATTTACCCGGCCCGTGCCGGCAAACAAGCTGGCGCGCCGTCCGTGTGCCAATCTGCACCAGCATAATGCGCGCACCGGACGCCGCCTCAAAAGTAATCTCACGGCGTTCATTATCGCGCCGAGCTGCAGCTTCGTCACCCACCGGTAAAAACAATCCGGGGATCAGGAAATTATCACTGATGCGGCCATCTATCGGGCTGCGTTGGAGTTGGGCGTCGTAAAGCCGGGTGCGGATGGTAATCCGGTGCATCGCGGCGCCGGTATCAAAACCCGGCATTACATCATCTTCAATCGACAGCACCACCCCATCAGCCGGAGCCACAATGGCGCTGCAATCGGACGAAATCAGGCGCGACGGCACCCGCATAATATGCCGAAGCCACACCATTAACCCCAACGCAAAAGCGCCAAGAGGCACAGCGATAAAGGACAGTAAAATGGTAGCCAATCCGGCAACCGCCAGAACCGGCCAGCCTTCCTCAGCTATCAAACCTGTATCTGATACGGGTTTCTTAGACATCTGTATCCCTCTTAATCACCACCTATTCCTGTCTCGATATTTGGCCTGTCTCGATATTTGGCCTGTCTCCATATTTGGCTATTTTTGGCTGGACCATAGCTTTTAAAAACATCCTCGTTAGAGGAATGATAAAGAAATATCGAGAAATATGACTCATAGATGCAACAATCAAACAACGGGTTTGAGGCAAAAGCCACACACAAACACCTTAAATCTCGCCGCCGCGCCTAGTCTGGAAGGGCGAAAATCTGATTGGGATAAATCAAGTCCGGATCACCAATAGCGGCTGCATTGCGCCTTACGATATCAACATATTTGATACCCTCGCCGTAATTCTTAAAGGCAATCCGCCACAGGGCATCACCGCGCTGGACGACAATCATCTGGCTGCCATCAAACCCTTTAGAAAGATCACGACTGGCCACGGGAAGCTCATAACTGGCAATTTCCGCCCCGTCGGCATCCCGCAGGATAAACCGCATTTCTCGCCGCGCCTTTTCAAGATCGACTGTTCCGCTGACACTCCAGGTGCCGTCATCAGCAATTTTGGTGTTTCCGAACGCGCGTTTGCCCGCGGTAACGTCAAGGCCCACACCGCCGCGTGATATTCCGGTGACCACCAGCTCACCTGCAGACTTCCAGAACAAAGCTCGCGGGGCAACCGCTGGAACAGCCGCCGCCGTTGCACCTGAAGCCCCATCAGAAGAAGCCCTAGCAACCGAAGTAACCGTATCATCAGACACCTGATCATCGGGCGATTGCAAAAGCTGCGGAAGCTCAGTTTCACTTTGCGGCAATAAGGCGACCAGCGGTTTTTCGTCACCCGACTCCCCCACCTGAATAGCGATCATCAATCCAGATAACTCGCTTTTGCCATCACCATTTTCTGACCCGACAGACACCAGATGTTCACCGGGGCCAAGGTTCTTTTCCAGCACAACAACCCATTCGCCGTTCGCATCAGCAACCGTCTCACCCAATAATATATTACCCTCAAAGACGGTAATTCTGGCGTTTGGCTCTGACTGTCCGGCAAACACGGCTGCCCCATCGGGGTTAACCTGCGCTAGGTCAATTTTTAACGCGGTTTCAGCATTTTCGGTGTTCTGCCCGGTCGTAGCTGCGCTTTGATTATCTTGGGAAAGGGAGGACCCGGAGGCAGGTTCGCCCGAAGACGTCTTGCCGCCTGAAGATGACGCCCCGCCTGAAGATGACGCCCCGCCTGAAGATGACGCCCCGCCTGAAGATGACGCAGTAATGCTACCGCTCTCACCCTGCGGTGACACGACTTCCTGCTCCCCCCCGTCGAGAAACACAACGGCAAGCGCAACAAGCGCTACCGCTGCCCCGACAGCGACCAAAATATAAATTGAAAACCGCAACCGACCACCTTTTTTCTAGCGTTCAATGTTAATCAGCGTAATGCTAATAGGATATTGTTTCAATGACTAGGTAGCTATAATTGATGAAAAAGATCTGCGTGTTCGCTGGCGCTTCGGCCGGGAAGGACCCTATTTACTCTGAAACCGCTTATGCCTTAGGCAAACTAATTGCCGATCATAACATGGGTCTCGTCTATGGCGGTGGCCGGTCGGGACTGATGGGGCGTGTTGCCGATGGTGCTGTTGAGCATGGCGGTCATGTAACTGGAATCATTCCAAAGTTTCTGGATAGCATTGAAATCGGACATGCTGGTGTAACCAAGCTACATGTCATCGACACCATGCACCAACGCAAGGAAATGATGTATGCCGAAAGCGATGGATTTGTCGTTTTGCCGGGGGGGCTTGGCACCCTCGACGAAACCATGGAAATAACGACATGGCGGCAACTGGATCTTCATAAAAAGCCGGTCATAATCCTCAATATCCTCGAATATTGGAAGAATTTATTGTTAATGCTGGACCAAGTGATCGAGCAGGGCTTTATGCATCACGACCATCTTGACCATTTTGACACGGCAGATACGCTTGATCAGGTTGCTGTTATGCTAAAGACCATTGCAAAAAGTTAAGGGCCATCGCGAAAAGCTGAAAATCATCACCGCATGGTCGCAATTGCCAGCATTTGCCTTGCGAAATTCCGGCATGATAAGTACAACACCATCAGTTTGCTATGGAACGCGTTGGGGTCAGATTCCAATATGAACCTCGCGTTAAGGTAGGCCCCGAATGAGTCCCTATGGGTCACGTTAGGGTCACCCATCATAGGGTTGGTAGCGGAGTGTTGCGCCGTTTTGGTAAAAGTGAAGGATTGGTGAATGTCACGGATTAAGGTAAAGACCCCGGTTGTCGAGATCGATGGCGACGAGATGACCCGGATCATCTGGCAGAAAATTAAAGACAAGCTCATTTTCCCTTATCTCGATATTGATCTGAAATATTATGATCTTGGCATCGAAAAGCGTGATGAGACGGACGATCAGATTACGATCGACAGCGCGAATGCGATTAAGGAATACGGCGTTGGCGTGAAATGCGCGACAATTACGCCTGATGAAGAGCGGGTGAGAGAATTCGGACTTAAGGCGATGTACAAATCGCCAAACGGCACGATCCGCAACATTTTGGGTGGCACCGTTTTCCGCCAACCGATCATCTGCCATAACGTTCCGCGCCTCGTCCCGGGCTGGACAAAGCCGATTGTAATCGGGCGACACGCCTTTGGTGACCAATATCGCGCCACTGATTTTGTTGTTCCCGGCGCTGGCAAACTGACGATGACCTTCGCGCCCGCCGACGGCGGTGCACCGATCAATTATGACGTCTTTGATTTTCCGTCAGGCGGCGTGGCGATGTCGATGTACAACCTTGATGACTCAATCCGTGGTTTTGCACGCGCGTGTATGAATTACGGGTTGGATCTTGGCTGGCCGGTCTATCTTTCAACCAAAAACACGATCATGAAAGCCTATGATGGAAGGTTTAAGGATCTGTTTGAGGAAATCTTTGAGACCGAATATGAAGACAAATTCCGCGAAGCCGGGATCACCTATGAACACCGGTTGATCGACGATATGGTCGCCTGTGCGATGAAGTGGGATGGCGGTTTCGTCTGGGCTTGCAAAAACTATGATGGTGATGTGCAGTCTGACACTGTGGCTCAGGGGTTTGGTTCGCTTGGCCTGATGACTTCGGTTCTGATGACACCGGACGGCAAAACGGTTGAAGCCGAAGCCGCCCACGGCACGGTAACGCGCCATTATCGCCAGCACCAGAAGGGCATGGAGACCTCAACCAATCCGATTGCCTCAATTTTCGCATGGACGCGGGGCCTTAGTTATCGTGCCAAGTTCGATAATACCCCCGATGTGGCCAGCTTTGCCGACACCGTGGAAAAAGTCTGTATCCAGACCGTCGAGCGCGGCCAGATGACAAAAGATCTGTCCTTGTTGATATCTGGCGAACAGCCGTACCTTACGACCGACCAGTTTCTTGATGCGCTGGATACTAACCTGAAAGCTGCGATGAACGTCTAACCGCCCCTTTACCCGGAACCACAAGCCTATCCGGAACCGCCAGTCTATCCGGAAGCGCAAGTCTATCCAGAAGCGTTCACCTAAATGCGAAAAAGGGGCTTCTCGCGAGCCCCTTTTTTATTCGGTCAATATTTGGCCCCTTTATCCGAGCGCCATCGTTAGGCAAGCGCAGCGGACACGGCGGCAATCGCTGCGGCGCCCGCATCCGCATTCGGCCCGCCAGCCTGCGCCATGTCAGGACGCCCGCCGCCGCCGCCGCCGCCAAGCGCAGCCGAGCCAATTTTCACCAGATCAACGGCGCTGCACCTCTGAGTAATGTCCGCCGTGAGGGCAACGACAATGGACGCTTTGCCATTTTCAGTGGCAACGAGACAGATCACCGCGTTCGTCAAATTTGTTTTGATCTCGTCGGCCATGGATTTCAGCTCACGCGCCGGAGTGTCTTCCAAAAGCCGGCTAACAAAATTCACCCCGTTGATAACCACCGGGCCGGATGCTGTGCCCGGACCATTGCCGGACCCATCGCCGCCCGCCGCCAGTTTACGGCGCAGCATTGAGACATCACGCTCAGCCTTGCGGTTATCTTCAATCAGACGCGCCACACGCTCGCCAAGCTGTTCAGGTGCCACTTTCAATAATTCAGCCGCTCCGGTAAGGGCAGCATCACGGCCCTCGAACCATTCCAGCGCGCCAGCCTCGGTGACCGCCTCAATGCGCCTTACACCCCCTGCAACCGCGGATTCAGAGATAATTTTCAGCAGGCTGACATCACCAGTGCGCCGAACATGCGTTCCGCCGCAAAGTTCAACCGACCACGCGCCGCGGCCCGCAACGCCGCTATCGCCACCCATCTGGACAACGCGAACCTCATCCCCATATTTCTCGCCGAATAGCGCCAGTGCGCCAAGTTCGATCGCGGCATCTGGAGTCATAATCCGGGTGGACACTTCGCTGTTCATTCGCACGCGTTCATTGACGATGGCCTGTACCTGCAGCATTTCATCAGCCGTCATTGCGCGCGGATGCGAGAAGTCAAACCGCAGCCGGTGCGGCGCAACAAGCGAGCCCTTCTGCGCAACATGATCGCCCAAGACATGCCGCAAAGCCTCATGCAGAAGATGCGTTGCCGAATGATTCGCGCGCAATCGGCGGCGGCGATTTTCATCAATCTCCATTTTCACGCTGATATCAATGCCGATTCTTCCGGCAGTTACCTCGGCTCGGTGGACAAACATGCCGGCAGGGGTTTTGAAAGTATCGGTCACGGTTGCCGCGCCGTCCTCCCAAGTCAGCTGACCGGTATCGCCCATCTGGCCGCCTGATTCGGCATAAAACGGTGTCTGGTTGGTGATGATGGCGACACTGCCGCTGGTGGCATCGGCCCCCTTTATCTCGGCCCCATCCGCGACAATTGCCAGCACCTGTGCCTCGGCGGCTTGCGATGTGTAGCCAAGAAATTCTGTGGCTCCAATACGCTCGCCAAGGTCCAGCCAGATGGTTTCAGTTGCGCTGTCCCCCGAGCCTGACCATGCCTTGCGCGCGGCCGCCTTTTGCGCTGCCATCGCCGTATCGAAAGTATCGGTATCGACTGACCATCCATAGCCGCGCATGAAATCCTGAGTCAAATCCAGCGGAAAGCCAAACGTATCATACAGCTTAAAGGCAGTGGTGCCATCCAGCGTGCCGCCTGCATCCTTGCCAGCAATCTCTTCATTGAGCAGGCGCAGACCGCGGCCAAGCGTCTCCTTAAAACGCCCTTCTTCAAGGTTCAGCGTTTCGCTAATCAGCGACTGGGCGCGGCCAAGTTCGGGATAATGCCCCCCCATTTCGGCAACCAGCGTCGGGACCAACCGGTACATAACCGGATCCTGACAGCCAAGCTGGTGAAGGTGGCGCATCGCGCGGCGCATAATCCGGCGAAGCACATAACCCCGCCCTTCATTTGAGGGCAAAACACCATCGGCGATCAGAAACGCGCTAGCCCGAAGATGATCGGCCACCACCCGGTGCGAGACATGCTTGTCACCATCGGTTTCGGTATTCGATACCTCCGCCGACGCCTCAACCAATGCGCGCATCATATCAATATCGTAATTATTATGCTTGCCCTGCAAAATGGCGGCCATTCGCTCCAGCCCCATGCCTGTATCAATTGATGGTTTGGGCAGCAGCACGCGCTTGTCCGGCGTTTGCTCAAATTGCATGAAGACCAAGTTCCAGATCTCGATAAACCGGTCACCATCCTCATCCGGTAATCCCGGAGGCCCGCCCGGAATTTTGTCACCATGATCAAAGAAAATCTCGGAACAGGGTCCACACGGGCCGGTATCACCCATCGCCCAGAAATTATCAGAGGTTGCAATGCGGATGATCTGATCATCACGCAGTCCGGCGATTTTCTTCCAGAGGTCAGCCGCCTCATCATCCTCATGATAGACCGTTACCAACAACCGGTCTCTTGGCAGACCGAACTCCTTGGTTACCAGATTCCACGCTAGTTCAATCGCACGATCTTTGGAATAATCGCCAAAGGAGAAATTACCCAGCATCTCGAAAAAGGTATGGTGACGCGCGGTATAACCGACATTTTCCAGATCATTATGCTTGCCGCCAGCCCGAACGCATTTTTGCGACGTAGCGGCCCGCTCATAGCTGCGCGTTTCAAGGCCTGTGAACAGGTTCTTAAACTGTACCATTCCGGCATTGGTAAACATCAATGTCGGATCATTTTGCGGAACCAGCGGGCTGGAATCGACGATCTCATGGCCATTCTTGGCAAAATACTCGAGAAACACCGACCGAATGTCATTAACGCTGCTCATTACTCAAATTTCCCGTTTGATCTGAGGTGGGGTGCCGTTTCCAGCTGAATTTGGCCTAGTTTTACGCGGCGTCACCTAATTCTGTCCAGCCAAAGATTTGCCGCCAGTAGCACGGCGCAGCAACAAACAGCCAAACACCCCATCAAAAGCACCCAATATGTAAAACCCCGCCAGCAAAAAACCCCGTCAATAAAAAACCCCATCAGCATGGGGGGACGACGGGGTTAAAAATAAAGTGAAACAAACAGACTGGCCCAGCTTATTCTGGCCCAGTTTATTCTGGCCCGACCCGATTTATAATCAAAACATCCGGCGCCAAGGCGATCAGGCCTGATCTGGCATCAAAGGTTCATCCGGCGTGTCGGGCGTTACTGCCTCGGGCGAGTCCGAGATTGTCTGGTCCAGCATCTGATCACCAACCAAGCCGGCATTTTGCCGGATGGCGGCTTCCGTCTCATCGGCAAGACCGGTGTTTTCGCGCAGGAATTTCTTGGCATTTTCACGCCCCTGCCCGATCCGCTGACCATTCTAGGAAATCCAGGCCCCAGCTTTCTCGACAAGGCCAGCCGCAACCCCAAGGTCAATCAGCTCCCCCATCTTGGAAATACCTTCACCATACATGATGTCGAACTCAACTGTCCGGAATGGCGCCGCAACCTTGTTTTTGACAACTTTAACACGCGTCTGGTTGCCGATTACCTCATCCCGGTCTTTAATTGCACCGATACGGCGGATATCAAGGCGAACCGAAGCATAGAATTTCAACGCGTTACCGCCTGTCGTGGTTTCAGGATTTCCAAACATCACCCCGATTTTCAGACGAATCTGGTTGATAAAGATCACCAGACAATTACTGCGGGCAATCGAAGATGTAAGTTTACGCAGCGCCTGACTCATCAGGCGGGCTTGTAGACCAACGTGATGGTCGCCCATTTCGCCTTCAAGTTCAGCGCGCGGCACCAATGCGGCAACAGAATCAACCACCAGCACATCAATGGCACCGGACCGGACGAGCGTATCCGTAATTTCCAGCGCCTGTTCACCGGCATCGGGCTGTGAGATCAGCAAATCGTCGATATTAACGCCGAGTTTGCGCGCATAAGCCGGGTCCAGAGCGTGTTCGGCATCAACAAAAGCACAATTGCCGCCTTCTTTCTGTGATTCGGCAACAGCATGAAGCGCCAAGGTTGTCTTGCCCGATGATTCCGGTCCGTAGATTTCGATAATCCGGCCCTTTGGAAAGCCACCGATGCCAAGGCCAATATCAAGGCCCAACGATCCAGTTGAAATTGACTGAACGTCAACCACCGAGTCGCGCTGGCCCAGTTTCATAACTGATCCCTTGCCAAAAGCCTTTTCAATCTGGCCGATAGCTGCCTCTAATGCCTTATCTTTATCTTCACTTTTCATATTCAGTTCCACTACGACTCCAGCCATATCATTCATCCTTCTTGCATAGCCACCAGACCCTGTCCATTCGGAAAGTTTCCTGATCTGCTGGCCCCGCCTATCTGCGGCAAGGTTAGGCGCGAAAACCAAACATTTCCCGCGCTGGCTTTTCGGTTCTGAGCCGAAAATCCTGTTATTTGAACAACAGCATGTACCTCTTTTGTTCTTTTATCAAGTAAATATTCATGTTTTGTTCTATTTTTTTCTTAATAAACCAGAACAAACAAAAAACGGCCACCCAAAATCGGGTCAGCCGTGATTTTTACTAGAGATGATCGAACCACAATTTAAGATAGCATTATCACGTTATGATGAAGGCTCGCCAAATCGCCAAAACGCGCAGCCCTGCTCGGCATATATTTACCCTGCTTGGCATATATTTAATCGTCGCGGTGGATTCGCTCCATCCGCTCGTGACGCTCTTGGGCATGTAGGCTGAGCGACGCAATCGGGCGGGCCTCAAGGCGACGCAGATTAATCGGCTCATCCGTTTCAACACAATACCCATAGGATCCGTCATCAATCCGCCGCAAAGCACTTTCAATTTTCTGGATCAGCTTGCGCTCACGGTCGCGGGTACGAAGATCGATGGTGGCGTTGCTCTCAATCTGGGCACGGTCCATCGCGTCAGGCTGGTGTAGATTTTCATGTGACAGATCGGTGATGGTCTCGCTGGCCTCTTCCAATAGCTCGGCGCGCCAATCCTGTAGCTTGCGCCGAAAATAAGCGAGCTGCATCGGGTTCATGAATTCTTCATCATCGCTGGGGCGGTAGCCTTCGGGCACGAGAATCGTTGAGGCAGCTTCTTTGACGCCAGCCTTTTTGACGCCAGCCTTCGGCTTGGCCGTCTTTGGCTTGGCTGTCTTTGGCTGGGCTGAAGTGGGATTTTTCGTCTTAGCTTTACTTGCAGCGCCCTTATCCGTAGTGGGATCCATAGCGGGATCCGTAGCAGCATCATTTACTTCATTTCTATTGGTCTTGGTCATTTTACACCCCATTCTAAAGAGTAGCTTTCGGCTTACAAACTCCTCAAAATTGTCCAATTGCATAAGTTCAATTGACACCCTAGATGCCCTAGCACGAGCCCAAATGGCACGATCCCAAATGGAACCCGGATATTATCCAAATAGATACCCGAAAGGACTACATCTGCGGCCCTTCGGAACGACTTTTGGGTGAATATAATGATGCAAATACACAAAAACACCGCTTTCATCAAGAGCATATTTGTTTTGATAGTTCTAAAAAAATGCTTTTAATTAGTAAGAAATATGACTATTAGATGAATCACGCATATGTGAATTGAGAGATCAAACCGACTATATTACGGTTTTCTTAAGGAACAATTCGAACTTGGAACCTGTGGACCGTCCTTCCACTGGCGCCGGGCAACGATGCGGGAATGGTTTTAACGTTATTTAGGAATTACAGTCATGCACATTCTTATTGTAGAAGATGATCCGGTCGTAGCGGATGTTTTAGGAATGACCCTCGAAGAGGCAGGACATTTTCAAACAACAGCGCACAATATCGAAACCGCTCTTGCCGAGTTGAAGCATAACATTATAGATGCTGTGTTGCTTGATATTAACCTGCCTGACGGTGACGGCACGCGCCTTGCCTGTCTGATTCGCAAAAATCATATGCCGGTCCCTATCTTGGTGGTATCGGGTAACGCCAGTACGGATGACAAAATTGCCGCACTTGGCGCCGGTGCAGACGGGTATCTGACCAAACCGTTCGACAGGTTTGAATTGCTGGCCAATCTGGACGCGATCATCCGCCGCACCCACGGGCATGGCTCTGCCACCGTAACGGTTGGCAATCTGGATGTTGATCTGAACCGGCATCTTGCGCTGATTAATTAGCATCCGTTGCCGCTGACCGGCAAGGAATTCCGCATTGTTGAATTTCTGTTACTGCGCAAAGGGTCCGTGTTGAGTAAAGCTGCGTTTTTGAGCCATCTTTACGGTGGGCTGGATGAGCCTGAGCCAAAAATCATCGATGTTTTTATCTGCAAGCTTCGCCGTAAATTGGAACTTTCCGGTGCCCGCGGGATGAGCATTGATACAGTATGGGGTCAGGGTTACATCCTTCGGGAAACCGAATCGACAAACCAGACACCCGAATCGCTGCCATCATCAATTGAAGAGGATGAATTGTCGGCCACAATGTCTGATCAGGCAAACCAGAAAATATCCTCAATGCGGGCCAGTTAACCGGGGGTGCGCGCCGCGTTAATTAGACGGCACTAATGAAAAAAGCCGCCAAAAAGCCAGTCCAAACAAATTAGTCCAAACAAATCAGACCAAA
>JAACDV010000074.1 GCA_009936825.1 Bacteroidota bacterium
ATTGCATCGATTGATTTTGCGCTGTGGGACTTGAAAGGAAAGGCAGCGAATCTACCGGTGGCTGCATTGTTTGGGGGCGTTCGTGATCTGATACCAACCTATGCCAACTGCGCCCATCATATGCCGGCCAAGGAACTGGCAAAACGGGCCGCGTCTTATGTCGAAAACGGGCATAAGGCTCTAAAAATTCGCGGCACCAAATCATTCGTAACGCCGGAAGAAGCCACCCGGCGGGTGCGTGAGGTTCGCGCGGCGATTGGTCCCGATGTTAAATTGATGGTTGATGTCAATGGCAGCTGGGATGTTGACACGGCTATTCAGCAGTTAAAAGCTTGGGAGCCATATAATGTCTATTGGCTTGAAGAACCGGTAGACCCCGCAGACATCCCCGGATATGCCCGTGTCCGCGCCCGGGCCGGGCAAACCTATATTGTGGGCGGCGAACAGCATGTTGGCCTGTTGGAGCATCGGCATCTGATTGATGAGGGCCACATAGATATGGTTCAACCCAACGCCGCAATGACCGGCGGCATTACCGACTGGTTGCATATTCACGCCTATGCAACCGCCCGCAACATTCTGGTTTCGCCGTGGGATTTGCAGATGGTGCATCTGCATCTTGCGGCCGGGCTGCCCAACATCAAGTGGATTGAATATTTTATGGCCGATAACGCCTTGCTGGAATTCCAAACCAAATTATTCAGCAAGACTGAACAAAAAGAAGTGATCAAAGATGACGGTGTGTATTTGGCTGCACCAAAACTGCCGGGCCTTGGCATTGGCATCGACTACGCTTTTGCGGAAAAAAGCCTTATTTCTTAACGAACTTATACAGGACAAGTGTCTATGAACTATCAGGGGCTTTTTGCAACCCAGCTAGCGCGGCCTATCCGTGTTGGTCTGGTTGGCGTTGGCGATTTTGGCGCGACGCTGCTTGACCAAATCCAAAAGATACCAAAAATCGAGATCACGGTCATTTGTGATAAAGATCAGCGCCACATGGACGATGCCGTTCGGAACAGTGGCCTCACCTTACCGCCATTGATGGTAACTGACATTACCGCCGAAACGGTGCCAGAGTTTGATGTGCTTGTTGAGGCCACCGGTCAGCCTGAGCCCGCGGCGGCCCTTGCTGAATGGGCGATTGAAAAAGGACGACATGTTGTTATGGCGTCCAAAGAAGCTGGAATCGTTGTCGGCCCTATTCTACATCGCAGGGCAAAAGCGCGTGGCGTGGTGTATACTGAGGTCGAAGGCGATCAACCAAGCCTCCTTATCGGTCTGATCAGTTGGGCCGAGACCCTCGGTCTGGCGGTACTGGCAGCTGGCAAATCGAGTGAATATGATTTTATCATTGATAAAGACGACACGCTGACTTGGCTTGAAAAGAGCTTGCCTAACGCGGGCATGCTTGCCCATTGGGAGGCGAATGGCGAGGACTGGGCAGATGTTGTAGCGCGGCGCGACGCTGTTGTCACCGCCGCTGGCTTTCCAACACGAACAGTTGCCGATTTTTGTGAACTTGGCGTGGTCGTCAATGCCACCAGTCTGCTGCCTGATAGTCCAGCGCTAAATGCACCACTTTTGCGGCCGGTTGAGCTGGCTGATGCGTTTCAGACGCGCGCGGATGGGGGGCTGCTGTCAAAGACCAAGATTATCGATGTTTTTAATTGCCTGCGTCGCCCCGATGAAATGAGTTTTGCCGGCGGTGTCTTTATCATTGTGCGTTGTGACAACCCAAAAACATGGGATTTACTCCGCGGCAAAGGTCATGTTGTCGCGACGAATACCAAAACCGCTATGTTGTTTATTGGTCAGCATACCCTGGGTGTTGAAGCGCCTATGTCCATTTTAAGTGCCGCGTTGTTGGGTCTACCAACAGGCGCAACAAATCCCAGACCAATAGTGGATTTGGTAGCACGCACAACACGCCCGTTCTCGAAAGGCGATCGCCTTAGTATCACTGACCCCCATCATCACGCGGTAGCCGGCCTGTCACCGGAACTTGTGGCAAGCGGGCCCAAAGCAGACGCCGCGCCGATCCCGTATTATCTGGCAACTGGGCGGGTGTTGCTGCAGAATGTTCCCGCAGGCGCCATGGTCACATGGGGGATGGTCGACCTTGAGCCGACATCGACGCTTTACCGATTGCGACAAGCACAAGATGTGATGCAATTTTAAGTGCATTTTCAAACAACTGATTCAAGAATACAATTATGGTAATATAGACAACCCGTGGATCACGGTTCAGGGGATAGCTTTTAGGTTGTCCCCGTGTTCGTTG
>JAACDV010000305.1 GCA_009936825.1 Bacteroidota bacterium
AAGCCCAGCTTAGCAGCTTCTTTCAAGCGTGCATCGGCCTGTGCAACCTGCCGCAATTCAGAGGACAAAGCGACCTCACCGAAAAACCCGCTTCGCGGCGGGGCAGGGCGTCCGCAAACCGAAGATATCAGCGCAGCGGCGACGGCAAGATCCGCTGCCGTTTCGGAAATTTTCAGCCCGCCAGCCACATTCAGAAAAATATCACGTCCGGATAAAGGCACACCGCACCGCGCTTCCAGAACGGCGGTCAGCATTGCCAGACGGCTGCTGTCCCACCCAACGACATTACGCCGCGGTGAGGCCAGCGTTGACGGGGCAACCAATGCCTCAATCTCAACCAGAACCGGGCGGCTACCCTCAATTCCCGCAAACACAACCGCGCCGGTTACTTCATCCCGCCGGTCTGCCAGAAACAGCTCGGACGGGTTCGGAACTTCGGAAAGTCCAGCCTCAACCATCTCAAAAACACCAATTTCGTCAGTGGCGCCAAAGCGGTTTTTCACACTCCGCAAAATGCGAAAATGGTGCGATCTGTCACCTTCAAAATACAGAACAGTATCAACCATATGTTCAAGAACGCGCGGACCGGCAATCGCGCCATCCTTGGTTACGTGCCCCACAATCAGCAGCGCAACATCATGCAGTTTTGCCGCACGAATTAATTCCTGAGCAGTGGCGCGAACCTGACTAACTGTTCCGGGGGCCGAATCAAGGGGCGGTAAAAACATCGTCTGAATCGAATCGATCACCACAACATCGGGGCCGTCCGGCCCGCCAACGGATGCGGCGATATCAGCAGCATTTGTGGTGGTGGCAAGGTCAACATCGGCATTGGCAAGGCCAAGGCGGCGCGCCCGCATGCGCACCTGATCGGCCGATTCCTCACCGGAAATATAGGCAATGCGCTTGCCGCCATCCGCCAGACGGCAGACCAACTGTAACAGCAAGGTGGATTTGCCAATGCCGGGATCGCCCCCGATTAGCGTTGCCGACCCTTTGACCAGACCGCCACCGGCAACGCGGTCAAATTCTCCAAGACCGGTTTTCATGCGCGGTGGTGGGGGGGCGTCATCGCTTTGTGCTAGAGGTTGCAGATCCACCCTGCGCCCGGATATGCGTTTGCCCGGGCCGGACGGTGCCTCAACGCGCTCTTCGACCAGCGTGTTCCACGCCATGCAATGATCGCAGCGCCCGGTCCATTTCGGGTGCGCGCCGCCGCATTCCTGACAGACATATGATCTTGACGGTTTGGCCATCAACCGGCCTTTGCCTCGGCTTTGGCCGCGATGGTCAACGGGCCGTCAGCATGGCCGTGAACGAATTGATCAACTTCGGGAATGCCCGAATGATCCATCTTTGACGCTGGTCCGCACCATATAATCACGCCGTTATGAACCATGGCGACCTTGTCGGCGATACGGCGCACCGACGACATATCATGGCTGATTGTCACCGCAGTCGCGCCTAGCCTGCGCACCGAGTCTATAATCAGCCGGTCAATTACCCCGCCGGTAATCGGATCGAGACCCGATGTTGGCTCATCAAAAAGCAGAACTTCCGGTTTGTCGGCGATGGCGCGGGCTAGGGCAACGCGCTTTTGCATACCGCCCGATAATTCAGCTGGATATTGATCAATCACATGCGCTGCCAGCCCAAGCTGGGTAATGGTCTCGGCGGCATGATCGCGGGCTTGATTGCGTGAGATATGTTCGCGTTGACGCAGTCTAAAGGTCACATTCTCCCAGATTGGCAACGAGTCAAACAGCGCGCCAAACTGAAAAGTCATGCCAAAGCGCTGGCGCATTGCCTCAATATCGGCGCGGCTGGCCCCGATCAACTCGTGCCCGTCAACGGTGATCGATCCGCCATCGGCTTGCAGCAATCCCAGAAGGCATTTTAGGGTGACAGACTTACCGCATCCCGACGTGCCAATGATGGCAAGCGATTCCTCGGGCGCCACGCTTAGATCGACACCGCGCAAAACATGCTTGTCGCCAAAGGATTTGGTCACTCCAGCCATTTGTATTTTTGCCATTGGTTCGGTTTTTTGTGCCATGCGCGTGTCCACCTAACCGAAAAATAGCGCGGTGACGAGGTAATTGGAAATCAGGATCAAGATCGATGACGAGACCACCGCATTGGTGGTTGCCCGGCCAACCCCTTCGGCGCCGCGTCCCGAATGATAGCCATGATAACACCCCATCAGGGCAATTAGGAAACCAAACACAGCCGCCTTGATTAATCCGAGTGTTACGTCAGACATCTCCAAATATTCCAGCGTGCGCGACAGATAGATCGCCGGGTTAAATCCAAGCCGAAAAACGCCAACCAGATAACCGCCAAAAACGCCGATCAGATCACCGACCAACACCAGAAACGGCAGGCATATGGTTCCCGCAACAATGCGCGGCGCAACAAGATACTGCATCGGGCGCGTCGATAGCGTGTCCAGTGCATCAATCTGATCGGTTACCCGCATCGTCCCAATTTCAGCTGCCATCGAAGCGCCAATTCGGCCGGCAACCATCAGTCCCGCCAGAACCGGCCCAAGTTCGCGTGTAACGGAAAGCACAACTACCGTGGCAACCGTATCCTCAGCCGAAAACCGGGCAAAACCTGTATAGGATTGCAGCGCCAGCACCATCCCGGAAAAAAGCGTTGTCAGCCCGACGACGGGAAGCGAGTAATATCCAATATCAATGATTTGCCGCAGCAGTTGGCGCCAGTAATAGGGCGGCATAAAGGTCCAGCGTACCGCCGCGCCGGTAAACAGGGACAACCGGCCTATTGCCGCCAGAAAGGCAAGGCTTGTTTGACCAATATTTTGCAGAAACCCGATCATTCGTAACCTGACGTTGGCCTAGCCGCCCCTGATGGAACGAGGCGTGTTGCCCCTCAATTTATGCCCCGATTTCCATGTTTTTACCATAGCAAATACCGACAAATACTGATCATCGGCAGATCATCTGATTTTTGGGTCCGGACTAGGGTGTAAAATAGCTGCCTTATCCGGCCTGATAAAGGCGGCGAGGGCGCTGGCCAAGCTGGGTTAGAATCTCATACCCGATTGTTCCTGCATCAGCCGCCATTTGGGTAAGATCGTAATGCGGGCCCAAAAGGGTGGCAACCGGACTGCTATTAAAAACATCTTCGTTAATATCGGTTATATCAACGGTTATTGTATCCATCGAAATCCGCCCGATTACCGGCGCAATCTGGCCGCCAATTTCAACGCGGCCTTTGCCGCCAAGCGTGCGGGGATATCCATCTGCATAGCCAACGCCAATTGTCGCAATTCGCGAGCTACGGTGCAGGATATGTGTGCCGTTATATCCAACCGCCTCTCCAGCAGCAGCCCGCCGGTTTTGAAGAATGCGAGCCTGCCATTGAACCACCGGGGTCAGCATCTTCACATGGTTGGCCTCTGCTGATGTAACGGCGATGCCCGACGGATGCATGCCGTAAAGGGCAATGCCTGGCCGGGTCATGTCGAAATGATACTCGGGCCCCAGAAAAATACCGCCGCTATTGGCAAGACTGCACGGCGTATCGGGCAGGAGTTTGCGCAGGGCATTGAACGCGTCAAGCTGGGTTTTATTACTGGCCGCCAGCGCATCTTCAGACGATGTGAGATGACTCATCAGCCAGTAAAGATCCAGCCCGTCCAGCGTTTTGATGGTGCTATTGGCATCTTTGGTTATCGCCTCAACCAGCCAGTCAGCCTCACCTGCATCAAGCCCCAACCGCGACATGCCGGTATCAATATGCAATGCCGCCGGAATGGGAGCCTCGCGCTTGTTAGCGAATTTGGTTAAACGCAGGAGTTGCTCAAGACTGTTAATCGCAGGGGTGATTCTGTAGGCGAGGAAATCATCTTCCTGACCAGCATGACACCCGCCAAGCGCAATAATCTGGGGCTCATTATTAGTCTGACGGTCACCAAAACCATGATCATTAAGCGCGCCGCGAAGCACCACAGCTTCATTCAGCGCCATTACAAAAAATATCTCACACCCTGAGGCGGCAAGGGCAGGGGCAATCTGCGCCGCACCAAGACCATAGGCATCGGCCTTTACCACTGCCGCCGTCTTTACCACTGCCGTCTTTCTTGTCCTGCCCGTCAGCGCATCGAGGGCCTTCCAATTGGCGGTGATGGCCGCTTTGTTGATGATAATACAGCTGTCAGACGTGGAAAATTCCATCAGGCTCTCTTTTGGCGCGATCAATAGCCTTCGGGAAGGGCAGCGCTGTCTTTCAAATCACTGAAATGCGTGAACCGCTTTTCAAAATGCACATTGACCGAGCCGGTGGGACCGTGTCGTTGCTTGGCGATGATAACTTCAGCCTTATTTTCGGCGGCTTGAAGGCGGGCCATGAAGGTATCATTCTTCAGGTTGAACTGCTCATCAGACTCGCGGATATCGCGCTCAGGTTCTTTTTTGCTGAGGTAATATTCCTCGCGGTAGAGGAAAATCACCACATCGGCGTCCTGCTCGATTGACCCTGATTCGCGAAGATCAGCCAGATTTGGCCGCTTATCCTCACGCTGTTCAACCGCGCGCGACAACTGCGATAGCGCCAACACCGGTACATCCAGTTCCTTGGCGATGCCTTTTAGCGTTCGACTGATGTTAGAGATTTCCTGAACGCGGTTTTCGGGGCGTTGGCCAAGTTGGGCGGTTAGCAACTGCAAATAATCAACAACGATAAGCCCAAGACCACCGGTGCGTTTCATCCGGCGGGCACGGCTGGCAACCTGCGATACTGAAAGCGACGGCGTGTCATCAATAAAGAAAGGCGCAACCGACAACGCGTTACTGGATTCAACGAGCCGGTCAAATTCTTCGCTGTTGAGCTGGCCTTGGCGAATATTGTTCGAGTCTATCTGCGAGCGCTCACTCAAGATACGCGTGCCGAGCTGTTCAGCCGACATTTCAAGCGAGAAAAAGGCGACAGGTGCGGCAACCTCTCCGGTGCGGGTGGTTGTTGCTGCGTGAAAGGCCATCGTTGCAGCAAGCGCAGATTTACCCATCGCCGGGCGGC
Source organism: Bacteroidota bacterium (assembly GCA_009936825.1). The sequence goes on from JAACDV010000305.1 coordinate 5,044, forward strand.
CCGCCAGAATGATCAGATCAGACTTATGAAGCCCCCCCAACAGATTGTTAAGATCGGTCAATCCGGTACTGGTTCCCGACAATTTGCCTTCTGACTTGCGGGCAATATTGGCCTGATTAATAGTCGCGGCAATAACGTTATCAAAGCCGCGAAGACCAGATCCAGCCTCGCCTTTTTCGGCTAGTTGAAACAGTTTCGCCTCAGCCGTTTCGATCAGCGTGGTGGCGGGAAGGTCAACGTCGGGATGGCCGGCATCATTAATTACATCATCCCCGATACGGATCAGCTCACGCCGCAGATGCGTCTCATAAATCGTGTGTGCATAGTCGGGCGCCTGCGCAATGCTGATAACGCCGTCAGCAAGCTCGCCAAGATATTCCTCAATGCTGCCACCGCCAGTGCCATTCGTTCCGCCCGTACCACTAGCCCCCCCATCAGGACCCTGAGCATCGTCGGCACTGGTGAAAAAACTTTTCAGAGTAACCGGATTGGCAAGCTGGCCGCGGTCAATCAACCGCAGCATTGTTGAGAAAATCCGGCCATGCAGAGGGTCATAGAAATGATCGGCGCGCAGCCGGTCATCGATGCGCTCCATCACGTCATTTTCCAGCAATAATGCCCCGAGAAGATTCTGCTCGGCGGGCAAATTATGCGGCATTTGGCGCGTTGCGCCCATCCCCGCCCCTGCATCAACTATGCGAGGGAAGGTTTCAATGTTGGTTGGTTCTTCAGCCATAATCCCACCATAGCAAATTATTTTGAATTGCCTGCCTGTTAAGGTTGCGGGGAATGGGGATAAGTGTAGTTTTTTGGAAGCCAGTACTCTCGCAAATAAAAAAGCCGG
>JAACDV010000075.1 GCA_009936825.1 Bacteroidota bacterium
CTTAACCGTAATCCAGATCGACAATCTTGCAATTCATATCACCCAACATCGCGTCGATCTGAACGCGGGTGGCACCGGCAAGTGACAGCAGATCTTCATTGATGCGGAATTTGCCTTCACGCGCCGCATTGCGTACCAGAAAAGCCACACGTTCAACCATATCGACGCGCATTACACGTCCGCCAAGCCTGCGATAGCCAATCGCAAGCCAGAATTCATCAGGCACGCCCTCAACCGCGTCAATAGCAACGCGCCCAGCTGGCGGTGACGCATGAAACGCTCCCGGTGTACTGTTATGCAAATTCCACAAAAGCGCCCGAAGTTGAATCTGCGCCGGTTTTAACAGGTCAGGCAGGTAGATCGCCTCAACCCCGAAACGAAGACCAAGTCTGGCAAGGCGCGGCTTGTCGGTATCAGACAAATCTTTTAGCTGCTGGGCAGCAGCCGGTGTCGAGAGCGTACCAAGCGCCTCAAACAGCATGAAGGCCAGCCCTTTTGCCGATCCTGACAAGGGCACGGGACCAGCATCGGCATCAGACGTATTATTAGATTCGGGATCAGCCGCGTTTTCAGCTATGTCCACAATTTCGGGTTGTTCAACCGGCGGCGTGGCCGCAACCTCATCTTTCGTCGGGCCCGTTTCACCGATGGGATTATCGCCAGCAGCGCTATTTTGCCCAGCAGGGTTGCCAGCCGGATTACCAGCCGGATTACCAGCCGGATTAGCAGGCGGATTAGCAGGCGAATTAGTGTTGGGACGTGCGGTTTTCTTTTCGGGAAGCGGTGCATTTTCCGCAGTTTCAAGAACAACCAGCCGGCCCAAAACATCGCGAACATGTTCAGCGACAAATTCCGACAGCCGCGCGTTCAACCGTTGAGTCTGATCAATGGACAGTAACTCGCTGGAAATCAGATCGGGGCGCGGGGCATAAAGCCCGTCACCCTTGACCAGTCTTGCAACTTTAGATTCACGCCACCTGATCTGCCCATCCGCGTCCAGCCTGAACGCAGGCGTTGCCGATGCGGCAAAGGCCCGCACACGGCTTTCAATCTCTTCTGGAAGGCCGCGACGAGCCGCCGCCAGAATGGTGGATTTTTCATCACCATCATTCAGCGTGGGGCAAAAGACGAAGCCGTCCAGAACGCCCACCTCTTCGCCTTCAACCAATACCGTTCCGTCACTCTTCACCGCGGTCATCAAATTTCTTGTTTCCCTTAATTTCCGGCTCAAATGAGCAGCGCGCCGATCAATAAACCGTTCCGAAAGTCGGTCATGAAGACTGTCAGACAATCGATCCTCGATCGAACGCGCACGATCCTGCCACTGTCCGGGGTTATCTGTCCAGTCTGCACGGTGTGTGACATAAGTCCACGTGCGAATATAGGCAAGGCGCGTCATCAACGCATCAATATCGCCGTCCAGCCTGTCCAATTGTCACATCGCCCGTGCGACCATATCATTGGCCAATTTACCATCTTTAACCAACGCCCCAAAAATCCCTGCGAGAAGGTCATAATGATCGTCATTCAAGCTCTGGCGAAAGTCCGGAATACAGGCCACATCCCATAACAGCCGTACGTTACGCGAGGTAGTCACCACAGCACGCACCTCGGCTCGCTCGGACAGGGTGATCAGCGCGCGGTGATCCAGCGCATCGGCTTTGCGATTAAGAAAAGGCAGCGGCGGCGGGGCTTCGAGCGATTGCAGCAGAGTATCAAGCGAGAAAAAATTCAAATCACGACTGCGCCACCAGAAACTACGGATTGGCTGGAATTGATGGCGTTCGATAGCCTCAATAACCTCGGGTTCGGGCGACTCGCACCCATCGGTAACGCCAAACGTTCCATCATTGGTGTGACGCCCGGCCCGACCAGCAATTTGCGCCATTTCTGCCGGGATCAAACGTCGCATCGTACGCCCGTCAAATTTCATGTCCGAGGCCAGTGCAACATGTCCAAGATCAAGGTTCAGTCCCATGCCGATAGCGTCAGTCGCCACCAGAAAATCAACATCGCCATTCTGATAAAGTTCAACCTGTGCATTTCGCGTTCGCGGACTGAGGCGCCCCATAACGACCGCCGCCCCGCCACGTTGACGGCGCACAAGTTCGGCGATTTTATAGACATCAGACACACCAAAAGCCACGATGGCACTGCGCCGCGGTAGCCGGGTGAGCTTTTTTGATCCCGAAAAAGTAAGCCGTGAGAGCCGGTCGCGACAATCAAACCGTGCATCTGGCAGCATTTTACGAAGCAAGGGAGCTGCCGTTTCCGCGCCCAGGAACATCGTCTCATGAACCCCGCGTGCATGCAGAATGCGGTCGGTAAAAACATGACCGCGCTCACGGTCTCCGGCAAGCTGCACCTCATCTACCGCGATAAAATCAAAGACTCCACGGATAAGATCACCACTAGCAAGACCACCCTGTTCCAGCGACATACTATCAACCCCGCCAGCCAACGGCATGGACTCAACGGTGCAACAAATATAACGCGCGCCCGGCGGCAGAATACGCTCTTCACCGGTCAACAACCCAACTCGCGACGCGCCGAGGCGGGCCACCAGCCGCTCATAATTCTCGCGGGCAAGAAGACGCAAAGGAAAGCCGATCATCCCCGAGCTATATCCGGTCATCCGCTCCATCGCCAGATGCGTCTTACCAGTATTGGTTGGCCCCAAAACAACCGTGACGCCGGTATCAGTCGAGCGGCGAGGAGGCGCTGACGCATCAACACCGGAACGGCGCGCGCCAGCATAAGGAAATTTCGATGAAGCAGGAGGAGACATTGACACTGGATCGACAAGAAAAATTTACAAAAGAAGAAATGAAAGGCAGGTCAGACAGAGTGATGGGCAAAGTGATGAACGAAGATCATCACCTTACCCCGTTTCAACATTCAGCGCACAAAAATTTTCTTTATAATTTTTTTCAAAATTTAACGGTTGGTTAAGAATTCATGTTTACGCTTCATGAAATAGAAATTGCTCTACACAGGAGACGACATGGCCGGATTAGTCTCAGAGACTCCGGCATCTGATTTTACGTTTCATGATTTTGTTAAAGATGCCAGTCCAACAAAACAAACGGGGAAATTGTTGTTGGGCGATGCCGTCCAGCGCATGCAGGCACTCGAAGCAGATTCCATAAAGGTTGTAGTCACATCTCCGCCATACAACATCAAGAACAGCACTGGTAACGGGTTAAAAAATGGCCGTGGTGGTAAGTGGGAAAATGCCGCACTGCAAAAAGGTTACGATAAATATGACGACTGTTTGCCACATCATGAGTATGTGAAATGGCAACGCGAGTGTTTAACACAAATGATGCGAGTGCTTCGCCCAGACGGCGCCATTTTTTATAATCACAAATGGCGCGTTCAAGACGGACTATTGCAAGATCGTCAAGAAATATTGGAGGGTTTTCCAGTACGCCAAATCATTATTTGGCACCGTGCAGGAGGCATCAATTTCAATTCAGGTTATTTTTTGCCAAATTATGAAGTTATTTATCTGATCGCAAAACCAAAATTTAGACTTGCACCCAAAGCTAACGCCTTGGGCTGCGTGTGGCGTATCAATCAAGAAAACAATAACCCTCACCCCGCACCCTTTCCTGTCGAACTTGCTCAGCGATGCATAAAAGCTGTTGGTGAGGGGCCAATTCTTGACCCTTTTATGGGCAGCCGCACGACTGCAATTGCAGCTGAATCTTTAGGGTTATCATGGATTGGTATCGATCAGTCACCTGAATATATCGAGATGGCAAGGAAGCGTATTTCAGATAGACTCAAGTTGTCCTAATGGCAGCTGTCTCAAACAATGAACTACGCCTTCGATTACACCTTTTAATAGAAAAGGGGTGGATTGAAATCCCGGATGAAACGAAATATCGAGGCACTGGAGGCGTAGGTAAACTGCTGGAGTCCGAATTGGATGTGGATGGAAGCAATGACGATCTTCCAGATTCTGGGCGATGGGAACTAAAGTTTCATTCTGGAACATCGTTGTTAACCCTAATGCACAAAGAAGCATTGCCGACCGACCATCTTCAGTCGCTCATCGCACGTTTTGGCTGGCTTGACCGAGCCAATAGAATGAGTTTTCGTCACACTATAGGCGGTGAAACCAAAAGAGGCTTTTATCTGAAAAATGAAGAC
>JAACDV010000076.1 GCA_009936825.1 Bacteroidota bacterium
AGCCGTTCTTACTTTAGCCGGCCTTACTCTAGCCGGTCTTGCCTATTGTCTTGCTGATTTCGGCGACATTGTCCAGCATCCGGCAGGAAAAACCCCATTCATTGTCGTACCAAGCCAACAGCCGCACAAGGCGCCCGTTCATCACATGGGTCTGTGTCAGGTCGGCAATTGAGCTGTGCGGGTCATGATTAAAGTCGATGGATACAAGCGGGCGTGCATTGATGCCGAGAACACCTGCCATCTCATCAGCGGCGGCCGCCTCTAAAAGGGCGTTGATTTCCTCGGTGCTGGTTTCACGCTGGGCGGTAAAACCAAAATCAACGGCGGAAACATTAGCCGTTGGCACGCGGATCGCCGAGCCGTTCATTTTTCCCTTTAACAAAGGCAGAACATCGCCAACAGTTTTCGCCGCACCGGTTGATGTGGGGATCATCGACATACCGGCTGCGCGCGCCCGCCGCAAATCCTTATGACTGCTATCCAGCGTTGGCTGATCACCGGTATAGGCGTGAATAGTGGTCATATATCCAGCCTCAATACCCACCCCATCCGACATAACCTTTGCAATCGGTGCCAGGCAGTTGGTGGTGCATGATGCATTTGAGATAATTTTCATTTCGCTGGTGATAGTCTGATGGTTGACGCCGTAAACAATGGTCGCATCTGCGTCGTTGCAAGGGGCAGAAACAAGCACACGGTGCGCCCCGCCAGCAAGATGCGCAGCGCATTTCTCACGCGAATTAAATTTGCCCGAACATTCCAGCACGATATCTATTTTATGCTCAGCATGCGCAATCGCCGCCGGATCGCGCTCATGCGTCATTGCAATGCGGCCGCGACCCACATCCATCCAGTCATCACCGTGCGTTACCGTACCGCGCGCCCGGCCATGGACAGAATCAAACTCATACAGATGCGCCGACGCTTCAACGGAACCGGGGGTGTTGATCAAAACAATTTCCATATCGTCGCGCCCGGTTTCCACAAGCGCCCGCAGCACCATCCGGCCGATGCGCCCAAATCCACTGATCGCCAGTCGCGTTGTCACTTTGCAGTCCCCCTACTGGACGAATTCATCGGCGGTCCGATTTTACGCCAGCTATCAGTTAAATCCCCTAGCTAAAAATTTATCTAGCCAATAAGAATCTTGGATTGGGCAACGATGGCATCCGGCGTAATGCCAAAATGCTCATATAAATCTCCGGCTGGCGCTGAAGCACCAAAATCATCCATTCCAACGAATGCATCACCTTCACGCAATATTCTGTCCCAAGGCGCGCGCAACGCTGCTTCAACGGCAATGCGCGGCGTTGTTCCCAGAATGGTATCACGATAAACATTATCCTGCTGCCAAAACAGCTCAAGACATGGTGCAGAAACCACAGCTGCGGCAATGCCGTCTTCGGCCAGCGCGGCCTGAGCTGCTATCGCAATACCGACTTCCGAGCCGCTGGCAATCAGGGTAATTTGGCGTGTGCCTGATGATTCCGAGGCAATATAGGCGCCACGTGCGGTTTTGTTTTCGCTCATATCACCGCTGCGAAACTGTGCCAGACCTTGTCTGCTCAGCGCCAGAATAGACGGGGCAGTTTTTGATTCAAGGGCACGTTGCCATGCCTCGGCAGTTTCTACGGCATCCCCCGGGCGGAATACCAACAGGTTCGGTATAACCCGCAAGGCTGCCAGATGTTCGACCGGCTGGTGGGTTGGCCCGTCTTCGCCAAGGCCAATGGAATCATGCGTCATCACATAAATGGCGCGCTGCTTCATCAATGCCGAAAGCCGGATAGACGGGCGGCAATAATCGGTAAAGACCAGAAAAGTCCCCCCATACGGAATAGCCCCGCCATGCAGCGCAACACCGTTCATCGCCGCCGCCATTCCATGTTCACGCACCCCGTAATGGACATAGGTGCCAGCATAATCATCGCGGCTGAAAATAGTCTGTCCTGCGGCGCGCGTATTGTTAGATCCGGTCAGGTCAGCCGAACCGCCAAACAGGGCAGGGCAAGCCGGAACCAGCGCATCCAGTGTTTTCTGGCTGGCAACGCGGGTGGCAATTTTTTGCGGCTCGGCAGCGAGGGTGTTTTTCCAGTCGATGATGGCGGCATTGATAGCGGCGTCATAATCGCCGCTGATGGCGGTATCAAAGGCGCTGCTGTCGGCAGCCGAATGACGCGCCTGCCAGGCTTCGCGCTGGCTGCGTCCACGGCTGCCAACCTCGCGCCAAGCGGCAGCAATCTCGTCCGGAATTTCAAACGGTGCATGCTCCCATCCAAGGGCGGTTCGTGCGGCGGCAATCTCGCCCGCCCCAAGCGGGGCTCCATGCACGCCGGACGTTCCGGCTTTCTGCGGCGCGCCGAATCCAATCACAGTACGGCAGCGGATCAGACTTGGCCTTGTACCCTCACTGCGCGCAAAGCTGATCGCTGCCGACACGCCATCCATGTCATGTCCATCAACCGCCAGCACCTGCCAGCCATAGGCCTCAAAGCGCGCGGTAATGTCCTCGGATACAGCCAGATCGGTGCTTCCATCGATGGAGATTCCATTATCGTCAAACAGCACAATCAGCCGGTCCAATCCCATATGGCCAGCCATTGATGCCGCCTCGTGGCTGATGCCTTCCATTAGACAGCCGTCACCCGCGATTACATAAGTATAATGATCGACCAAATCATCGCCGAATTTCGCGGCAAGATGACGTTCTGCCATTGCCATGCCGACGGCGTTGGCAAACCCCTGACCCAGCGGGCCAGTTGTCGTCTCAATTCCGGGGGCGTGTCCTGTTTCAGGATGTCCGGCGGTGATCGACCCCAGCTGGCGGAAATTCCTAAGCTGGTCCATGCTCATTTCCGGATAGCCTGTCAGGTGCAGCAATGAATAAATCAGCATTGAGCCATGTCCGGCGGATAAAACGAACCGGTCGCGGTCCGGCCAGTCTGGCGAGGCTGCCTCAAATTTCAAATGATCGGCGAACAGGGCGGTGGCCGCATCGGCCATTCCCATCGGCATTCCGGGATGACCCGATTTTGCCGCTTCGACGGCATCCATTGCCAAAGCGCGAATGGCATTGGCCATTGCTTGGCGTTCAGGGGTGTTCGCCATGAAAATCTCCTAACTGGTCCCGGGCTAAAACGCCTTGGGAAAAACGCATGCTGTCAGCATGGCGCAATTTGCCTTTATGCCGCCGGTTCGTCAATCAGTGAGTCGGTTAATTTTACCAATTTCGACAACGTGATGTGATTGGAGACCGGGGTGTAATCCGCAAAACTACTAAGGGTTCCAGCATGATGAAAATGGGGCTGTATTTGATAGGTCAGTTGAGGCAATCTTGGGCCAATGTAAATTTGTTGGATTCGTAAGGGATGCGTGATTGGGGCGCTCTCGATTTTATTTCGGCTTGCATCTGCTTGCTTATATAGACTGGGATGATGACTGTTAAAAAGATTAAGC
>JAACDV010000077.1 GCA_009936825.1 Bacteroidota bacterium
TATAAACGCATAAATCTAGCCTGCACGCCGCAACATCTGATTCATCAACACCACCGGCAGCAGACCCGCAAGAACAATCATCAGCGCCGGTAGCGCTGCCGCCTCCAGCATTTCATCCTTGGCAAACTGATAGGTATGCGTTGCCAGCGTCTCAAAATCGAACGGGCGCAATAGCAGGGTGATCGGAAGCTCTTTCATCACATCGACAAAAACCAACAATCCTCCCGCCAGCATCGAGCCGCGCAGAAGGGGCAGGATAACCCGCCTAAGACTTTCACCAAACCCCTGACCCAGAACGCGGCTGGCGTTCATCATATTATCAGGCAAACGCCGGATACCCGACACCATCGCCCCATAGCCGACCGCCTGAAAACGCACCAGATAGGCAACCAGCAAAACCCCCACCCCGCCCAGCAACAGCGTCTGGCGCGGGTCAGATATCAGCGCGCCATAAATCCGGTCGATAACCCCTGCAAAAATCAACACACCAATGGCCAGCATCGTTCCCGGAACGGCATACCCGGTTGACGCCGCCAACGCCAGATTGCGCACCAGCCTGCCGCCGCGATAGGCCGCCGCCAGCACGATCAGCGAGGAAATCACCACAATCAAAATAGCCGCCCCTGCCGCCATTAACAGCGAGCTAATCATCGTTGGCAAGAGAACCTGAAGCTGGGCAATAATTTCACCGCGCATCAAATCGGACAATGCGTATTTCAACAACACCGCAACGGGAATGATAAAGCCAAGGATCAATGGCAGCAGACAGGTAAGCTGGCAGGCCAGCTGGCCGCGCCAATTCAAATGCAAAAGACGAAGCGGGGCCAATGACCGGCTAGTGGCAGAAAAACGCTGGTGGGAACGCGCATAAAGCTCTAATCCCAAGAGACTGAGAATAAAAACAAAACCAAGCAGCGACATCTGCGCTGCGGCGACAATGTTATTCATGCCAAGCCAGACATTAAAAATGCCAAGGGTGAGGGTTTCGACGGCAAAATACTCCACCGTTCCAAAATCAGAAACGGCCTCCATCAAAACCAACGCCAGCCCTGCGGTAATCGCCGGACGCGCCAGCGGTAATCCAACCGACCAGAATTGCGATTTACGATGGACCAGCGCAATCTCAAACAGGCTGGCCGGGGTCAACCGAAAGGCTATTCGTGTTACCATATATATGTACGGATACAGCACCGAGGCCATCACCAGCATCGCCCCGCCAAGGGACCTGATTTCGGGAAACCAATAATCTGCAGGACGCTGCCAGCCAAACAAATCACGAAGCGCGACTTGAACTGGCCCGGCATATTCAAAAAAATCAGTATAGGTGTAGGCGATAATATAGGCCGGAATGGCGGCGGGAAGCAGCAGCATCCATTCAAAGAACATCCGTCCGGAAAACTCATAACGCGTGACAACCCATGCGCTGGCCACGCCAAATAGGCAGGAAAGAACCCCCACCCCCACCATCAACATTAGGGTGTTGGTGACATAGCGGAACAACACCGTTTCCACCAGATGCGACCACAGCCCGCCGCTATCCCCGAACGCTGTTAGGGTAAGGGCTACCACCGGCCCCAGAATGAACAGGCACAGCGCGACAACGCCGACGGACCAGCCGTCAACGCGCCGTGCGGGCACCCTTACCCACTGGGATAGGAACGCGGCTACCATCCCGTACGATCGATAATTTTCTGGGCGTCCGGAGCTAACTCGGAAAGACGCTCAATTGGCAGGGAATCAGACTTAAAATCCACCCAATCCTGTAACATTCCGCCCGGGCTAACCGCCGGGTTTACAGGATATTCAAAATTAACCTCACCATATAGCTGCTGCGCCTTCGGCGTGGTCAGGAACTCCAGAAACTGGATAGCTTCCTGGCGATTTGGGCTGAATTTGGCAACGCCGCCGCCTGAAATATTGACGTGATTTCCGCGCCCATCCTGATTGGTAAAGACCAGCCGGATTGCCCCCGCCCAATCACGCTGCACAGCCTCGTCGCTAACCAGCATCTTGCCGTAATAATAATGATTCATGATGGCCACATCACACTGACCTTGAAAAATAGCCTTTGCCTGCGCGCGGTCATTACCCTGCGGTCGGCGGGCGAAATTGGCAACCAGCCCCTCGGCCCAGCGGGTGGCCTTCGCCATCCCATTAGCGGCAATCACCGATGCCATCAGCGAGCGGTTATAAACATGGCTTCCGGGGCGGCTACAAATCCGGCCAGCCCATTTTGGATCGGCAAGGTCCTCGATGCTGCTGATAGCACCCTCGGCAACCCGGTCCCGAGATGTAGCAACAACACGCGCCCGCTTTGATAACGCAAACCAGCGCCGATCAGTCGCCCGCAGACTTGGTGGAATGTTTGCCTCAAGAACCGGCGACGAGACCGGCATTAAAAGATCGAGGTCGGCATATTCACTCAACCGCGCAATATCAACAGTTAGAATCACATCGGCCGGACTAGCCTGACCTTCGGCAAGAAGCCGCTGCGCCAGACCTTTCGAGGCATAGACGACATTCGTCTTGATCCCCGTTTCGGCCGTAAAAGCATCCACAAAAGGCTGCAAAAGAAATTGCTGGCGATGCGAGTAGATATTGACCTCCTGGGCGGCAGCAGGTGCCGACAGCACTGGTACGGCGGCGAACATAATCATGCTAATAGCTACAACGCGTGACAGAATCCTGTGCAGGCGGGGCTTAATTGCGCTCAAATGCGGACGGCTTTCAACTTGTCTTAAAATCATCATCTCACCTTTCCGATAGAGTTACTCGAATTGGATATGCCAAGGAAAGAAAAATTCACTTGCCTGGTCAAAATCACCTAACTGGTCAGAATCACCTGTCTGATAATGATATTGATAACGATTATCATTGTTAATATCAACAAAAAAATTAACCGGGTGATTTTTATGGCATTCGCCTGATCTAAACTTTGACAAAATGGACGGAAAAATCGTCCCTCCCCGATGCCTTGGCGTAACTTAAATCAACTTTCGCCCGATGACCGCGTTGCACCAGCGCTGCTTGTTGTCTATATGGTTAATTCAAGGCGTCGCGCCGTGCGGCATTCAGCCGGGTGCGTATTTGGCGGGTCTGTATTTAATGTTCGATGAAACCCTAGTTATTGCCATCCTCCAGATCATTGCGATTGACATTATTCTGGGGGGCGACAACGCAATTATTATAGCCCTCGCCTGCCGTAATTTGCCGACGCGCCAACGGCGACTGGGAATTTTATGGGGCACCGCTGGCGCCATTATTCTGCGCTGCATTCTGGTATTTTTCGCCACAACGCTGCTGACCATTCCGTCGCTAAAACTGATTGGCGGCCTGTTATTATTGTGGATTGGCGTCAAACTTCTAGCCGACGAAACTGACTTTGATGAAGGGTCGGTAAAACAGTCGGCCAGCCTTTTTGATGCTGTCCGGACGATTATCATCGCCGATTTTGTGATGAGCCTTGATAATTCGGTCGCCATTGCTGCCGCTGCCAAAGGGAACATGGCGCTGGTGGTCTTTGGCCTTTTGCTCAGCGTACCGATCATCATTGGAGGCAGTGCGATCATTCTAAAGATGATGGCGCGCTATCCTGCAATTATTACAATGGGCGGCGGGTTGCTGGGCTGGTTGGCGGGTGATCTTATTGCAAATGATCCCCTATTTGCCGATTATCTGTTTGGCGTATCGCCCTATGCTGGCAAAATTTCGGCTGCAATCTGCACAGTTTTTGTCGTCGGGTTTGGCTGGATTTTAATGAAACGCTCCAAAAACCGCCCCGCCAGCTAGTCCTGCCCCTTATTACCAATAGGGGCTGGGCTATTCGCAAGGAGCTGGGCTATTCGGCGGGGGCTAATCTGACCAGTACAACCGCATCGGGTTATCATTCAAAAGCGCATGCTGCAAATCTGCCGTCGGCGCAATCTGCGGAATCACATCGACCAGCAATCCATCATCAGGCTTATGCGATTTCATATTCGGATGCGGCCAATCGGTTCCCCATAACACCCGGTCCGGGAACAATTCGATAAGATGCCGCTGAAAGGGAATCACATCCTCATAGGGCGGACCGGCAACGGTTAAACGTTCAGGACAACTAACCTTTGTCCACAGATTTGGCATGTCTTCCATCAATCTTACAAAGCGCGCAAAATCAGGCCCATCAACGGGCTTGGTAACATCAGGGCGACCCATGTGATCAACCACAACAATCCCCGGAAGCTGTTTTAGAAACGGCGTAAGATCAACCAGATCAGGAGCCTCAAAATAAACCACAATATGCCAGCCAAGCCGCTGGACGCGCTCTGCCGTAGCCAGAAAAACCTCACGCGGGGTCGCATCAACCAACCGTTTGACAAAGTTAAAGCGCACACCGCGAACCCCGGCTGCATGCATCTCATCAAGCTGGGCGTCCGAAATATCGTGCGCAACAACAGCAACGCCGCGCGCCAAATCGTGGCGCTGTCCATTGATCTCAACGCTAGCCCCCTTCAGGGCATCAATCATCGCCGCGTTGTCTTTGCCATGCGCGCTGGCCTGAACAATCACATTGCGCGAAAACCCCAGATGATCACGAAGGGCAAACAACATGTCCTTACCAGCATCGCCGGGGGTGTATTTGCGCTCAGGCGCGAAGGGAAATTTATCCGCAGGACCAAAAACATGGCAATGCGCATCAACCGCACCGGCAGGCGGGTGAAAGGATGGTTTGCGCGGGTCTGGATGCCAAGTCACCTCACGCGAAATTACGTCTTGCGAAGCGCTGGCTTGCGAGGGGGCATCATTTTGGGTTTTGTCAGTCATTTTCTGCCTCAAATGTTAAAAAATCATCCCGTCAAATAGCTTGCGCGTTGATCGCAACATTCCGGCGCGCGCGACATTACCTGTATCATCCAACTCCAGAACGCATCCGGTAGCACCGCTTGGATGTTCAACCGAAATCATCTTGTGTTTGCCGGGCGGAATATCGGCAAGGCTGGCCGCAGGACTGCCTTCCAGCAAAGCCGCACTTGCCGCGCTAACCGCAGCAAAAACGCCGATGGCCTCATGGCATTTATGCGGAATAAAGCTGCGGGTCATAAACGCCCCGCCATGTTGCGGCGGTGCTACCATGGTCATTTTCGGAACGGATTTATCCGTCACATCCCCCAGATTCATCAAAGGACCACACGCCAGCCGCAAGGCTTCCAGACGTGCCTTTAATGCCGTGTCGCTGTCCAATTCCATCGGCGATTCAGTGCCTGTAATCCCCATATCGGCGGCCTGCATAAGCACAATCGGCATCCCGTTATCAATCATCGTCACATCGATATTGTTCACCCGGTCAACCACATTACCCGTTGGCAATAGCGCCCCGCACATCGACCCGGCAATATCGTCAAAGACCAGCGGACCCGGAGCCGCCAATCCCGGAACTCCATCAATCGCCGCATCCCCTTCATAAGTCACAATTCCGCCCGGCGTGGTTATGGTGGCAGTGGCAATCTGACCGGTATTAACCATCCGGATACGGATATCAGTGGTGGCTTCGCCCGCCCCAACTAGGCCGCGTTCAATTGCAAACGCGCCAACCCCAGCCAGAATATTTCCGCAATTCTGCGCGTCGGAGACCACAGCTGTATCAACAAAAACCTGCAAAAACAGATAGTCAATATCGGCGTCATCCCCTGACGAAGGTGAAATCACGGCTATTTTAGAGGTCAGAGGGTTGGCCCCGCCCATCCCGTCAATCTGCCGCGCATCGGGTGATCCCATAAAGCGCAGCAGCAATTCATCACGCACGGCAGGGTCCGAAGGCAAATCTGCGGCCAGGAAATATCCGCCTTTCGAGGTTCCCCCCCGCATCCACATACATCTTGTTCCTGCCATATCACCCGCCCCATCTTCCATAACACCAATCTGGTGCA
>JAACDV010000306.1 GCA_009936825.1 Bacteroidota bacterium
AGCGGCATTACGGCACTGGCCTGCCGGTCCTTTGGATATTTCGCGATGATACGCTTAATTTCGGCTTCATTCGCGCTGGTAAACGCAAAACTTGAAGGCTGGTCATCAGCAATTCTAGCATCAATGCTCATCGGTCAACCTCACCAAAAACAATGTCCAGCGACCCGATTATGGCCACCGAGTCTGCCAGCATATGACCGCGTGATAAATAATCAACCGCCGCCATGAAATAGAACCCGGGCGCCCGCAATTTGCAGCGATATGGCTTGTTTGACCCATCAGCTACAAGATAGACACCAAACTCACCCTTTGGCGCTTCGACGGCGGTATAGCTCTCGCCTTCCGGCACATGAAACCCTTCGGTGTATAGCTTGAAGTGGTGGATCAGAGCTTCCATCGAATTTTTCATTTCCCCGCGCTTTGGGGGAGCAAGCTTGTTGTTTTCAACCAGAACAGGGCCTTCGGGCATATCTCTGATACATTGATGGATAATGCGCAGCGACTGGCGCATTTCCTCAATGCGAACCAGATAGCGCGCATAGCAATCACCCGTTTTACCAACCGGAATATCAAAGTCCATTTCCGCATAAACATCATAGGGCTGCGATTTACGAAGGTCCCACGCAACGCCGCTGGCACGAAGACACGGGCCTGTCATCCCCAAATCAAGCGCAGCCTCTTCGGTAATCACGCCGATATCAACGGTCCGCTGCTTAAAAATACGGTTATCTGTCAACAGCGTTTCAAGATCGGCGATAAAAGCCGTAAAGCGGTTCGCCCAGTCGCCAATATCATCAAGCAGACCATCGGGGATATCCTGATGCACGCCGCCGGGCCGGAAATAGGCAGCGTGAAGGCGGGCCCCGCAAGCGCGCTCATAAAAACCCATCAACTCTTCGCGCTCTTCAAAGCCCCAAAGAAGCGGCGTCATCGCGCCCACATCAATGGCAAAAGTTGTCAGGTTCAAAACATGGTTTAGGATGCGGCCAATCTCGCAATAAAGGACGCGAATATACTGCGCGCGGCGCGGAGCTTCGATCCCTAAAGCGCGCTCAATAGCCAGCGCCCAGGCATGTTCCTGATTCATCGGTGAGACGTAATCAAGACGGTCAAAATACGGCAATGCCTGAAGATAGGTTTTATGTTCGATCAGCTTTTCGGTGCCCCGATGCAGCAGCCCGATATGCGGGTCAGCGCGTTCGATAACCTCGCCATCCATTTCCAGAACCAGCCGCAAGACCCCGTGGGCGGCCGGATGCTGCGGCCCGAAATTCATCGTGACCGGTTTGATTTGCATTTCCGCCATCAACTGCTCCTTTAAACGTCTTTTGTTGTTTTCTCGTCACCCGGGATTTGCGCCTGCATCCCTTCCCACGGGCTGAGAAAATCAAAATCACGAAATTCCTGAACAAGACTGACAGGCTCGTTCACGACGCGCCGCTGGGTATCGTCATAACGCACCTCAACATGGCCGGTTAGCGGAAAGTCTTTGCGCAGCGGATGCCCCTCAAAACCATAATCGGTCAACAAACGGCGCAGGTCCGGATGCCCAGCAAAGAAAATGCCGAACATGTCCCAAGTTTCACGCTCAGCCCAATTGGCCGATGAATAAACCGACGTGACCGAAGGAACGGCAAGGCCCTCCCCAACAGCAACCAGAAGGCGAAGCCGCATGTTATTCTGCATCGACAGCAATTGATAGACGATCTCGAACCTGTCCGGGCGCTCTGGATAATCAACCGCCGTCATATCAGACAACTGGTTGAAAGCCGCGTGCCGGTCATCACGCATCGCAGTTAGCGTTGCCGCGATTGAGGCAACGCCGGTGCGGATAACGATCTGATCCTGCGAGACCCAGCCCTCCAGCAAATCGCGGCCAAGCAGATTGCGAAGATGATCAAGCATCAAATCCTGCGGTGACTGCTGTTTGACAGCGGCTCCGCCTTCATTTGTGTCGGCAATTTCGGTCATTCAACGGTCCTAATTAAAGCCAGATAAACTCTCCACCCAGATTATGTCAGCATCCAAAACTACGGCTGTAACTCCTCGTTTGGAAAGCTAAGGGCAGAGTCCAAAATTGATACCGGTTGTAGGGAAAAAACCAAGGAGCGCGGCATCCGGCATATCGGCCGCGCTCTTGATACGCAAATCAGATGTTTCCGCGGGCCAGTATTATCCGCGGGC
>JAACDV010000078.1 GCA_009936825.1 Bacteroidota bacterium
TAAAGGGTAATCAGCGGCGCCCGATTTTTGTCTCGGTTCCGCTCAGAATTCGGCCGATATTCTCATGGTGCCGTACCCAGCTTAGGGCGCTCATCACCAACACTGCACCACTGATCGGGGCAGGAAGATGCAGCCAGAAAGCGGCGATACTGCACCCCAGAGTGGCAATCAGCGCGGCCAGAGATGAATAGCGCATGATAGCGGCAGATCCCAGCCATAGACCAACAAAGATCAGCCCAAGGCGCCAGTCAAAAGCGGAAAAAACAGCGACATTGGTGGCCACACCCTTGCCCCCCTTAAATTTCAGCCAAACGGGAAAGCAATGTCCAAAAACGCTGGCAGCACCGGCGATTGCAATCAATAGCGGCACCTCAAAATTACTGGCCACGATCAGCACGCAAAGCGCGCCTTTACCGGCATCAAAGATCAGCGTCAGCGCGGCCAGCAGTTTGCTGCCGGTGCGCAATACATTGGTGGCCCCGATATTGCCGCTGCCAACGTTGCGGATGTCTCCCTTGCCGCCAAGCCGGGTGAAAATCATACCAAAAGGAATAGAGCCCGCCAGATAGGCAAGTCCAGCAATCATCAGGCCCGTGATCATCACGTTCTGGTCCGTGAGAGGGTTAAGCAGCACATCCATCCGTCACTTTCCTAAAAATAGCGGCTGATTTTAACTCAAAAGGATAATTCTTACAAAGATTCCAGCGGCGCAGATTATTGTGAAAAACCGGCGGCGTTAAACACCGCAGCGCCAGCAATCCATGTGGCGCGCACACGGCCCTGTACCGGCAACCCCTCAAAGGGGGTAATACGTGAGTTTGAGACAAAATCCGCGCCCCGCACAATCCAGCTAGATTCTGGATCGAACATCACCAGATCAGCGGCAGTCCCGGGGATTAACCCTCCGCCATCAAGATTCAGAATTCTGGCAGGGGCAAGGCTTAACAGCTCCATCGCCCGCAGCAGCGTCAGCTTGTTTTGATGGACCAGCGACAGGGTTAGCGCCAGCAAAGTATCAATCCCCGATGCCCCCGGTTGGGACGGGCCAAACGGCTGGGCCTTGGCATCGCCATCAACGGGAACATGGTCTGAGGCAATGGCGTCGATCGTACCATCGGCCAGCGCTTCGATAATGGCCTTGCGATCATCTTCCGAGCGCAGCGGCGGTGATAGCTTGAATGCGGTATCATAGGTGCTAACCGCCAGCTCATTCAGCAGAAAATAGGGGGGCGCGGTATCGGCTGTTATCGGCAGCCCTTCAGCCTTGGCACGGCGGATCGATTCGACCGCAGCCCGGGTTGAAATATGCGCCGCGTGATAGCGCGCACCGGTCAGCCTGACCAGATGAATGTCACGGTCAATGATGATCGCCTCGGCAATCGAAGGTGCCCCGATCAGGCCAAGGCGGGTTGAGGTTTCACTCTCGTTCATCTCACCCGCAGCGGTCAATTTATGGTCTTCACAATGCTGGATGAAGGGTTTGTCCAGCATGCCGGAATAGGCCAGCAAACGCCGCATCACCATCGCATCCATAATCGTGCGGCTGCCGTTGGAAAAGCCAACCGCACCCACATCGGCCATCATGCCAAGCTCGGCCATTGCCTTGCCGCGCAGTTTTTTGGTTGCCGCGCCATAAAGATATAGCTTTGCCGCGCCGATACGCGTGGCACGAAGCGTCAGCGAATCAATCATGCTGGCATCATCAATCACCGGAGTGGCATCGGGAAGCGCAACAACACTGGTAATGCCCCCCGAAACTGCTGCTTTCAGCAAAATGGTCAAATCTTCCAGATGTTCATTCCCGGGATCGGCGCTTTGAACGCGCATATCAATCAGGCCCGGGGCAAGGCAAGCCCCCCCACACTCGATAATCTGGGTAATTTTTGAGAGGTCGCACTGGCTTGGGGTGCCCAGCTCTGCCTCGGTTATCAGACCATCTGCGACCATAAGATAGCCGATGCCGTCCAGATTGCGGGACGGGTCGATAAGCCGGGCGTTGGTGAACAAAATGTCGGTCATGCGTTTTGCCTCAACAGTCCGGCAGATAGCGTCTCCAGACAGGCCATGCGGGCAGCAACGCCGATTTCAACCTGCGTGCGGATCAGGCTTTTTTCAACATCATCGGCGGTGGCGGAATCAATCTCGACGCCGCGATTCATCGGCCCCGGATGCATGATCAGCGCGTTGGGTGCAGCGCGCATCAGCTTGGCACGATCAAGGCCAAAAAGGCTGAAATATTCACGCTGTGACGGTGTTTCGGTGCCTTCCATTCTTTCGGTCTGCAAGCGCAGCATCATGACAATATCCGCGCCTTCAATCCCGTGTTCGAGGTTGGTAAAGGTCTCTACCCCCATCTGGTCAATGGCGGCGGGCAATAAAGTTGTGGGGCAAACCAGCCTGATTTCAGCACCAAGCGTCGCCAGTAGATGAATGTTCGAGCGTGCCACCCTGCTATTGGCAATATCGCCGCAAATAGCAATTTTCAGCCCCTGTATCCGGCCAATCCGGCGTTTAATCGTCAGCGCGTCAAGAAGCGCTTGCGTGGGGTGTTCATGGCGGCCATCACCGGCATTGATAACAGCGGCATCGACATGCTGGCTGAGCAATTGTGCTGCGCCCGAGCAATTATGCCGCACCACCAGAATATGCGGATGCATGGCGTTCAGCGTTGTCGCGGTATCCAGCAGGGTTTCCCCCTTTTTAACCGAAGATCCAGCGACATTGATATTCAGCACTGATCCGCCAAGATGCTTTGCCGCCAGTTCGAACGATACGCGTGTACGGGTAGAATTTTCAAAAAACAGATTGATGATCGTTTTGCCGCGAAGCACATCCGAGAACGCATGCATTCCGGGATCGTTGGCCTGAACCAGATCGGCAAACATATCGCCGCGGTCGATTAAAGCCATAATTTCAAGCGGGTTAAGCCCTTCGATTCCCAGAAGATGGCGGCGGGAAAGCTGCACGGCATCGCTGGCCTTTGGCATTGATGTGCCCTGTTCAGGCGTTCCACTCGTCTGATCGCTTGTCATGAAGCCAGTTTATTATCAATGCCCGGCGGCCTCGTCCAGTATTATTCGCCGTCCCGGAAAATGTGCCGCCGGGGGACTCACCTAAATTTTATCTTCGGGGCGGGGCGTATCTTCGGGGGGCATATCTTCCAGAATATTGTCATGCAGCCGGTCAAGGGCGGATTGCAGAATCCAGGCGGCGGCCAGCGCATCGCGGCGCTCGGCGCGTTTGGCACGTGTCATATCGCCTGCCAGCATGGCGGCTTCGACGACTTTGGTAGATAGTCTTTCGTCTTGAAAGGCAATGGGAATATCACGAATCCGCAGCATTGCATGGGCGAAATCACGCATCGAATCGCATCGCGGACCCAGACTGCCATCCATATTTATTGGCCATCCGATGATCAGCCCCCCAACGTCATTTGCATCGGCGAGCGCAAAGATTTCCTCAACGTCAGGGGTGAATTTATGGCGCCACAGAATCTTCAGCGGGCTGGCCACAGTCAACCCCGCATCCGAAATTGCGAGACCGATGGTTTTTTTGCCAACATCCAGTCCAAGCAGTCTTTTCCCGCCTGAAAGCTGAATTTGCATATTGTTAAGCTTGCAGATCGCCATGTGCAGTGATAATTCCATCAATGATTGTTATATAACAGCAAGAAGGTTTGCACCATGTCGGTTGACAAGTCCACCGTTGCTAAAATTGCACGGCTTGCCCGCATTCATGTTCCCGACAGCCGTCAGGAACAGCTTGCCAGTGAATTAAATGGCATTCTTGATTGGATCGCCGAACTCGATGAGGTTGATACCGGCACTATTGAACCCCTTGCCAGTGTCATGGGCCACGGCCTGCCGCAACGCGCCGATCAGGTAACGGACGGCAATCGGGTTGATGAGATTTTGGCGAATGTGCCGGAGTCCGCCAGTGGTTTTTTTGTGGTTCCGAAGGTGGTTGAATAATGTCTGATCTTCTTGCCCTTAGCGCGACCAAGGCGCGCTCTGCGCTGGATAAGCGCGAAATATCTGCCGTTGAACTGACGACGGCTTATCTTGGCGCCATTGAGGCGACCAGCCGGCTGAATAATTACGTTGCTGTTGCTGCCGATCAGGCGCTGGCGATGGCGGCGGCGTCTGATAAACGGATTGCCGCTGGTAATGCTGGCCTGCTTGAGGGGATACCGATTGGGGTCAAGGATCTGTTTTGCACCAAAGGTGTCGTTAGCACCGCCTGTTCGCGCATCCTAGAAGGTTTCACCCCGACCTATGAAAGCACCGTGACTGCCAATCTTTGGGATGCTGGCGGGGTAATGCTTGGCAAATTGAATTGTGATGAGTTCGCCATGGGGTCGGGCAACGAGACCAGCGTCTATGGTCCGGCGATCAACCCATGGCAGGCCAGCGACGGTGCAGACCGGGTGCCGGGTGGCTCGTCCGGCGGGTCAGCGGCGGCGGTGGCGGCGCGCTCGGCGCTGCTGGCCACGGGGACCGATACGGGCGGGTCTATCCGCCAGCCAGCCGCTTTTTGCGGTGTTGTCGGGATGAAGCCAACCTATGGCCGCTGTTCACGTTGGGGCATTGTGGCGTTTGCCAGCTCGTTGGATCAGGCCGGACCGTTCAGCCGCACCGTCGCCGATAATGCGCTGATGATGCAGGTGATGGCAGGCCATGACGCAAAGGATTCGACCTCCGCCAATAGGGTGATGCCGGATCTTAGCGCGGCACTGCAGGCGGGGGTTGCCGGACTGAAGATTGGTATTCCGTCGGAATATGTGATGGACGGGATGGACAGCGAAGTTGCAGTTCTGTGGGAGCAGGGGCAGGCATGGCTTCGTGATGCCGGGGCCCAGCTTGTTGAGATTTCACTCCCCCATACGAAATATGCGCTGCCGGCTTATTACATTATTGCCCCGGCTGAAGCGTCCTCAAATCTGGCCCGCTATGACGGGGTTCGTTACGGAATGCGGGTTGAGGCAGACTCGCTGGATGAGATGTATGCAGAAACACGCGCCGCTGGCTTTGGCGAAGAAGTGCAGCGCCGCATTATGATTGGAACCTATGTTCTGTCGGCAGGCTATTATGACGCCTATTACCTGAAGGCCCAGAAGGTACGCCGCCTAATTAAGAATGATTTCGACGCCGCCTTTGAAAAAATAGACGCGGTTCTAACGCCGGCCACTCCGACGGCTGCATTTCAAGTTGGCCGCAAGGTTGATGATCCGGTAACAAATTATTTGAATGATGTCTTTACCGTACCTGCCAATCTGGCGGGTATTCCCGGAATGGCGGTGCCTGCCGGGCTGAATGCCGACGGCTTGCCGCTGGGATTGCAAATTCTGGGCCGGCCGTTCGATGAAGCAACCGTGTACAAGGTTGGCAGGGTGATCGAAGATGCCGCCAACTTTACCGCGGTGCCGTCGCGCCGTGCAGGAGGCGCATGATGAGTGATCTTGTTGAAGGACGTACCGGCGAATGGGAAGTTGTGATCGGGCTTGAAGTTCACGCGCAGGTCTCCAGCCATGCCAAGCTGTTTTCAGGGGCATCGACCAATTTCGGGTCTGAGCCCAACAACAATGTCTCGCTGGTTGATGCAGCGATGCCCGGGATGCTGCCGGTGATAAACGCGGAATGCGTTCGCCAAGCGGTGCGCACGGGTCTGGGGCTGAATGCGGAAATCAATCTCTACAGTGTGTTTGACCGGAAAAACTATTTTTACGCCGATCTGCCGCAGGGCTATCAGATCAGCCAGTTCCAGCAGCCGATTGTGGGTGAGGGTGTATTGCGCCTTGATATGCCGGATGGCAGCGTGCGTGAGATTGGTATTGAACGGTTGCATCTCGAGCAGGATGCCGGCAAATCCATGCATGATCAGCATCCCTCGAAAAGCTACATTGATCTAAACCGTACCGGCGTTGCGCTGATGGAAATTGTCTCTAGGCCCGATATGCGCTCGGCGGCTGAGGCGGCTGCCTATGTCAAAAAGCTGCGCTCTATCCTGCGTTATCTTGGGACGTGTGATGGCAATATGGAAGAAGGCTCGATGCGCGCTGATGTCAATGTATCGGTGCGCAGGCCGGGCGCTCCTTTGGGCACGCGTACCGAGACCAAAAATCTGAATTCGCTGCGTTTTATCCAGCAGGCCATTGATCATGAAGTAGCCCGCCAGATTGACATTATTGAGGATGGCGGCACGATTGATCAGGAGACGCGCCTGTTTGATACGGCGACGGGGGCCACCCGGGCGATGCGCTCGAAAGAGGATGCGCATGATTATCGCTATTTCCCCGATCCTGATTTGCTGCCTTTGATTATCGAGGCGGATGAGGTTGAGGAGCTGCGCCGCGCATTGCCAGAGCTTCCCGACCAGATTAAGGACCGGTTGACCGGCGAATATGGTCTGTCGGCATATGATGCATCGGTGATTACCGAAGAGCGTGAGATTGCCGCCTTTTACGAGGCTGCAAGTGCCGGGCAGGACCGCAAGCTGGTCGCCAACTGGATGACGGTTGAGCTGTTTGGCGCGCTGAATAAATCCGGTCAGACATTGGCCGATTGCAAGGTGGGTCCGGCCGCGCTGGGCGGGCTTGTTGCGCTGATCACTGACGGTACCATTTCGGGGCGCATTGCCAAGGACGTGTTTGCCGAAATGTTTGAGACCGGGCAGGACGCGCCCTCTATTGTTGATGCAAAGGGCCTGCGCCAGGTGTCCGACAGCGGTGCCATCGAGGCGCTGATTGACGAGGTGATCGCCAATAACGCTGACAAGGTTGCCGAATACCGCGGCGGCAAGGATAAGCTGTTCGGTTTTTTCGTTGGTCAGGTGATGAAATCATCGGGCGGGCAGGCCAATCCGGGCATGGTAAATCAGGTTTTGCGCACAAAACTGGACGGCTGAGGCTCCGTCCGGATTTCTGTCTGATTTACCGTTATGATATTCTGATTTGACAGCAACGGTAATCGAAGCTAGGAAATGCCTTGCATACGCCGTGTATCTTTACTGTGCCTCAGGGCACGGTCCCCGGCGGAGGGGTGGCCGAGTGGCTGAAGGCGGCGGTTTGCTAAATCGTTAAAGGAAGA
>JAACDV010000079.1 GCA_009936825.1 Bacteroidota bacterium
ACTTCCTGATTGCCGCCGATCCGCCTAAAGCGTTGTTCGGCCACGGCGCGCACAATTTTACCCTGCGTTTCCAGTGGCAAATCACAAATTTCATCAAAATAAAGCGTTCCCTTATGCGCTTGCTCAAACAGCCCGACAATCCGCCGACTTGAACTCAGACTTTCCGAGCCGAACAACTCAACATCGGCGCGCTCAGCCGCCAGACGCGCGCAATTAGCGACGATAAAGCGGGACTCACTTCGCTCTGAATTAAAATGGATCAAGCGTGCAGCCATTTCCTTGCCGCTGCCATTTGGCCCGCTGATCAGCACCCGGCTGGCGGTTGAGGCAATCCGGTCAATCGCGGTCCGGATGGATTTTATCTGCGATGAAACGCCAACCAGCTCTGGCTTTCCTTCGCCGCTGACCTGTGCCCGAAGTTCGGCATTTTCGCGAACCAGCCGACTGGCCTCCAAGGCCCGCTGGACCATCAGCAACAGCCGGTCTTCCTTAAACGGCTTTTCAATAAAATCATAGGCACCGTTGCGAATAGCCTGAACGGCGGTCTCGATCGTGCCATGACCGGAAATCATCAACACCGGCAGATCGGGATAAACACCCTTCATCCACTCCAACAGCTCTAGGCCGTCCATATCGGAATCGCGAATCCAGATATCCAGAATGGCAAGCCCCGGCGGTTTGGCGGCAAGCAGGTCACGCGCCTCCATGGCGGTTGCCGCCTCCATCGTCGAAAACCCCTCATCACGCAACGTCGCCCCGATCAGTGACCGGATATCACGTTCGTCATCAACGATCAGAATGTCGCCTGCGGTTTTCACGCCTCATCCTCCAGATCATCATGAAGTGACAGTTTTATGCTGACCCGCGCGCCGCCCTTATCAGCGTCGGCCTTGTCAGCGTCGGCCAGTTCCAACTCTCCTGAATGGTCTTGCACGATCTTGCTAACGATGGCCAGCCCCAGTCCGGTTCCCTTATCGCGTTTGGTAACATAGGGCTCTAGCAACTGGCTGCGATCCATATCCGGAAATCCGGGTCCATTATCGATCACACTTAGCGTGACAAAAGCACCTTTAATCGATAACGCCAACTGGATTTGCGGGTCGGGGGTCCGGCCTTCGGCCATACTGTCAATCGCGTTCTGAATGATGTTGGTCAGCGCCTGGCGCAGCAATCCGGTATCACCAATCACCATATAGGGCAGATCATCATCATCAAACTGGCTGCTAAAAGCGACGTCCTGAGCATCAAACAGCGCCGCCTGACCTACAACCAGATCACGAAGGGACAGCGGTTCCATGACGGGTTGCGGCATTCTGGCAAAGGCCGAAAATTCATCAACCATGCGGCCTATATCATCAACTTGCCGGCCGATAATCTCCAAATATTCGGTGAATTGTGCGCTGTCAGCAGAATCGTCCGGCTGATATTTCCGGCGCAACCTGTCAGAGGCAAGCTGAATCGGAGTTAGCGGATTTTTGATTTCATGGGCAATCCGGCGGGCAATATCCGACCATGCCGCCTTGCGCTGGGCGGTTAGCAAATCCGTCACATCATCAAAGGTAACAACATAGCCAATGACACGGCCATCAACAGTTTCCGTGGCGATACGCGCCCGAAGCGTCAACCGCCGGTCGGCGCGTTCAAGAAAAATCTGTTCTTCCGCAAATCCCTTTCGCCGCTGCCCTGATGCACTTATCAATGACTCGAATTCGGGAACAACTTCGGCCAGCTTCTTGCTGATTAATTGAGCCTCTGACACCTCCAGCAACTGGGTTGCTGCGTTGTTTGGCAAGGTTACCCTATAACTTTTATCAAGGCCGATTACGCCCGACGAGACACCGCCAAGAACCGCCTCGGTAAATTCACGGCGGCGGTCAATCTGCATATTTGCCTGAACGAGCTGTTCGCGGCTTCGCACCAGCTCATCCAGCATGCTGTTGAAAGAAGTGCCAAGACGCGCAATCTCGTCAACCTCTAGGCCGGTGGGCACGCGTTCGGACAGATTACCGCCGCGCACCTGTTCAGCCACCGCAATAACCGAACCAAGCGGCTCAACAATCGACGTGGCAAGATTAAGACCGATCCACAGAGCCGTGATCAGAAGAAGAGCCAGAAACAGCCCGAAAACAAAAGCAAAACTAATCTGAAGATCAAGCTGGCTGATGCCAAGTTGCTGATAGTCAGCCGCCGCAAGGCGCGTGCGATCAACCGATTCCAGCACCGATCTATCAATAAAGCGCCCGACAAAAAGATAAGCATCAACAAAGCTGTTCAGCTTCACCCCCGCACGAAGCTTATTCGTCTCATCAGAGCGCAGAAATACAACCTCACCAGCGCTGGCCTGTGGCAGCCAGTCACTGCCAATATTGGTAAAAGTAACGGCGAAGGCAAAACGTGATTTGGCAACCACCTGCCCCGTTCCATCCAGAATGATCGCCTCGGACAGATTACGAAGCGCGGTCTGATTGGTCAGATATTGCGAAAGAAGATTGCTATCGCCGCTGAGCCGCAACGCCTCGCGGTTCACGTCATTGGCAATCGTCAGAACATCGCTTCGGATAGAACTTGAATGCTCTTCAAAATAGGAATCAGCCACCTGAACCGAGCCGGTGACAGCGGTTGAAATACGTTCGGCAAACCAACCCCGAAGGGAATAATCGACAATAAATAGCGAAAATGCGGTGATCAGAATCGCCGGAAGTGCTGCCACCCCGCCAAACATCAGCGCCAAACGCCAATGCAACTGATATCCCGCCATTCGCTGGCGGCGCTCAGTCCATAGGCGCAAAATCTGGCGAATAACAAAGCCGCCAACAACGATAACCGCAATAAAATCAATCGCAATCAGCGTTGTCAAAAAGGAATTATCCTGCTGTGCAGGATCAAATTGCGCCAGCGTATAAACGGTCATCATGCCAATCGCTAGGGCGATCATAACGGCAATGTAACCAAGCCGGTTTTCGCCAAACCGCAGCATAAAACCGCGCGGGGCAAGATTTGTTACGGGTGCTGTGCTCATCGGCCTTGCCAGATACCCAGCTCACGAATGCGCTTGCGAAGGGTATTCCTGTTGATTCCCAGAATTTCAGCTGCTTTTAGCTGATTCCCACGGGTGATTTCCAGCGTGGCGGCAATCAAAGGATGCTCAACCTCACGAAGAATGCGCGCATGAAGACCCGGAGGCGGTAAGGCCCCGTCCAATGCGGTAAAATATCGGCGGATATGCTGATCAACCGAATGGGACAGATTGTCAGCCTGCGTTAAGGGGGCCGGTGCCGCATGATTGCCGGGCAACCGGGCCTCATCTGACTGCCTCTCACCTGACTGGGGTGCCTTTGCCTGCCTCTCATCTGACTGGGGTGCCTTTGCCCGGGGTATATTTACCCGGGGTATATTTGCCGGGGATATATTTGCCGGGGATACGTTTGCCGGGGATACGTTTGCCGGGGATACGTTTGAGAGGGTTTGGGGCGGGCGAATGACTGCCAGTTCGGCCTCAACCATAGGGGCTGAAATCACGTCATCGCCAATCAGCACCAGCAGACGGCGTACCAGATTTTCCAACTCGCGCACATTGCCCGGCCAATGCCATGTTGACAGCGCCCGGACAGCATCGGGGGTGAACCGTTTTGCCGGCAATCCGGCCGCCGCAGCCTCGCCTAGGAAATGCGCCACCAGCGGGGCGATATCCTCGCTTCTCTCACGCAAAGGAGGCAATCGCAAAGGCACGACGTTTAACCGGTAGAAAAGATCTTCGCGGAATGTCCCCTGTTGCATCAGCTGGTGCAAATTGTGATTGCTGGCGGCAATGATACGCACATTTGCCTTTACCGGACGATTGGCCCCAACCGGCAGATATTCCCCGTCCTGAAGAACCCGAAGAAGCCGGGTTTGCGCTTCGGGCGGCATATCGCCAACCTCATCAAGGAAAAGGCTGCCACCTTCGGCCTGCTCAAATCTGCCGGGCATCCGGGTATCTGCGCCGACGAACGCATTTTTTTCATGGCCAAACAGCTCAGACTCGACCAGATTTCGAGGTATCGCCGCCATATTGATTGGCACGAATGGGGTCGCGCATCGGGGACCCAAATCATGCAACGCGCGGGCCGCCAGTTCTTTTCCGGTGCCGCTTTCGCCAGTGATCAAAACCGTCAGATCAGTGCTGACCACCCTTGCCATTGCCCTAAAAATATCCTGCATCGGGCGAGAGCGCCCAACCAGAGGCCCGCCTTCTTCAAGGGCCGTCTGCACAGGCGGCGCAGGGGCTTCTGGCCGACCAATACTATCAACCGCGCGCGCCGTTGCCTCAACAAGACTGCGAAGCTCAAACGGTTTGGGCAAATACTCAAAAACGCCTGTCTGCTGAACTTTAACCGCGGTTAGCAGTGTGGAGCGGGCGCTCATCATAATCACCGGCATATCCGGGCGATATTTTTGAATGCGCGGCAGCAAATCAAGCGCATCACCATCGGGAAGGGCAATATCCGAGATTAAAACATCGCCGCGTCCGTTCTCGACAAGCTTCCACAGGCCAGCAACAGTGCCAATTGACTGCACGGTGTAGCCTTGACGGACCAGCGCTTGCTGCACCACAAGGCGCACCGATTTATCATCCTCAGCAACTAAAATATGGGCAGGTTTGGATATAGGAGCTGGTTTGGCTGTCATGCGCTTTTCCCCTCGCCCATTCCCTCGCCCAATGCAGGTAAATTAATTCTGAAAACGGTGCGGCCGGGAACCGAGTCCACCTCAACCATGCCGCCATGATCAGCGACAACACTTGCCACCAAAGCCAAACCAAGCCCACTGCCGCCCGCCTTTCCTGAAACAAAGGGATCAAAAATATGATCGCGAAGATCAGGCGTAATTCCCGGGCCGTTATCAATCACCTCAATCTGAATCGGAACATGCGACATCTGCACACGCTGACCGCCAAGATGACGCCCGCGTGAATAAGATGTTTTCACAGTCAGTTTTGTTTTTTTATCAATAGCTTCAAAGGCATTCTTAATTATATTTAAGAAAGTCCGAATCAACAGATCACGGTGCCCATTTACGGGGGGAAGCGACGGATCATATTGCCGTTTTACAGCTATATCCGAGCCGTAGGATACTGAAGAAATACGAAGGCAGTGATCCAGAATTTCGTGGATATTAACCGGCGCCATAACCACTGGTCCGCCGCCAGCAAACCCTTCCATCCGGTCAAGCAACGCGGTTATACGGTTGGCTTCTTCGACAATCATCTGGGAGAATTCCTGATTTTCTGGCGACAAGTCAGATTGCAACAACTGCGCGGCGCCCTTAATTCCGGCAAGAGGATTTTTCACTTCATGCGCCAGCAAAGCTGCCATCGCCGAAATTGAACGCGCCGCCCCATGAAAAATTGACTGGCCGCGAAGCCGCTCGGCAAGCGCGCGTTCTTGCAGCGTTACCAGCATCCGGCCATCATGATGACGGGGCTCACCAAAGGGAGCGATCTGAACATTTAGCAGTTTCAGTCCCACTTTGGGGCCACCGATCTCAATTCCCTGATCAGCTACCGACGCCATCTGCTGGCGTGAACGTGCCAGCAGGTCATTCAAGCTGGAAATTTTGGGGACCTGTGCAAAAAGCGCGGTGCCACGAAGCATTGCTTCGCTGGAGTCAAAAAACAACTCAGCCGCATGGTTCAAAAAGACAAACCTGTCATGCCGATCCAGCAAAAAGACCGGATTCGGCAGGCTGGCCAGAATATGCTCTGCTTCACTGTCTTTAGAAAAGGGTCCAACGTCGTACATCACGCCGCCTCGGCTTCATATAGCCCGCGGAAAAACACATCGACGGCGGAAAAAACCGCCTTGGCATCGGTTGAATTATTCGCCGTATCACGCAATTCCGCCGCCCCCGGAAGGCCGTGCGCGTACCAAGCAATATGTTTGCGCGCTAACCGCATCGCTGGCAGCCCGTAATGTGTGAGCATATCATCAAGATGGGTTTGCATCATGCTATGCCGCGCAGCGATTGACGGCGCTGGCCGGATTACCCGCCCGGCCAGCAGATCACCAGCCTGTGCCAGCACCCACGGGCGGCCCTGAGCGCCGCGTCCGATCATCACTCCGGCGGCCCCGCTGGCCTGCACCGCCAGATCAACATCACTAAGACTGCGAATATCGCCATTGACGATCACCGGCATCGAAACCGCATCAACAACCTTGCCGACAGCTGCCCAATCTGCGTTGCCATTATACATCTGGCACCGGGTGCGCCCATGAACCGCAATCATCGCAATCCCGGCTGCCTCGGCATGACGTGCAATGCTAGGCGCGTTCAGGCAATTACCATCCCAGCCAAGCCGCATTTTCAGCGTCACCGGAATATCAACCGCCTTTGTGACCGCTACAAGAATATCCGCTGCCAGCGCCTCATCGCGCATCAGCGCCGAGCCGGACAGACGCCCTGTTACTTTTTTCGCCGGACATCCCATATTTATATCGATGAAGGTAGCCCCCAGATCTGCGGCAATGCGCGCCGCCTCGGCCATAATCTGCGGATCCCATCCGGCAAGCTGGACCGATAACGGAACCTCGCTGATTGTGTCGGTCCGAAGTTTTCGCATTTCAGCGCGCACATTATGCAAAATGGCCGAGCTTGCCACCATTTCGGTCACGACAAGCCCGCCTCCAGCGCGCCGGACAGCACGCCGGAAGGGCATATCAGTCACCCCGGACATCGGCGCCAGAATCGCCGCGTGCGGGACCGTAACTCCACCACTGGAAAGGCTCATAAACCTCCCTGTCACCCTTTGCCAGTCAGATTTTGCCAATCAGATTTTACCGGTATTATGCCAAAATTTTGTGCATATTGCACCAGCAACAGGCAAAAATGCCAGCTTTTTCCCCAAATATTTTTGACCCCGGTTAAAGCCGAAATTCTACGATGATTTTTTTATGATTCTACCGCCAGCATCCCGAAGCATGAGACTTGAGGTAAACTGGCAAAATGCGAAGCGGAGCTAGTGATGCTGGGATAATTATAGACTTTGAGCGCGCGTTTGGGGATAACGGAAGGATGAGCCATCCACAATCAGTCACACCGAAACCCGGGCAGAAATTAACCGTTGCCGCGATCATCGTGGCCGCAGGACGCAGTGCCCGAATGGGGACCGTGCCGCAAGGTTCTAGCACCAACGGAAGTGCGGCCGGGGCACCTACCGACACACCGCTTCTGGAAAAGCAATTCCAGCAGCTTTGCGGGGTGCCCGTACTGGCACATTCAGTGTCTGCGTTTTTGAGCCATCCTTTGGTTACGACTGTTATCATTGTCACTGCCGAAGGGCGTGAGGACGCTGCCCGTGAAGCGCTGGCCGGTATCGAAGAAATAGCGAGGGCCCCGGATCATAAAAACCGTATCAGCATTGTTACCGGCGGTGCGCGGCGACAGGATTCGGTTCGCGCCGGACTAAACGCAGCATCTGCTAGCGGTGCTGATCTGGTCGCCATCCATGATGCTGCCCGCCCGTTCCTGCCGCATGCTGTGATTGACCGGCTAGTTCAGGCGATCCTATCCGGTGCCAGGGCTGCGCTGCCTGTAATGCCGGTCGTTGATACGCTAAAACATGTTGCTGAGGAACGCGTGAACGGCACTATGGACAGATCTAGCCTTGCCACCGCGCAGACGCCGCAGTTATTTTATCTTGCCGATATTACCGCGCTACATGCGCGCCATGAACCCGGGCTGGAGATGACTGATGATATTGGGCTTGCCGAAAAAGCCGGTCTGGAAGTGGCAGCGGTTAAGGGTGCCAAAAGCCTGATGAAGCTAACCGTGGCAGAAGATTTTACCCTTCTGGCCGCCCTAGCCAGCTCTACCAGAGGAGATGCGGCGATGATACCTGATATTCGTGTTGGAAATGGCTTTGATGTTCACAAATTTTCGGACGAACCGGGACCGA
The DNA here is from genome assembly GCA_009936825.1 of Bacteroidota bacterium. Next base: position 7,934 of record JAACDV010000079.1, read on the forward strand.
TTTATCTGGCCGGAATAGAAGTCGCAAGCAAGCGCGGAATGTTGGCACATTCAGACGGGGATGTCGGATTGCATGCTCTATGTGACGCTATTTTTGGCGCAGTTGGTGACGGCGATATCGGGTCACATTTTCCGCCATCTGATGCCAAATGGAGGAATGCCGACAGCGCCATGTTCATGCGCTTGGCCGCCAAAAAATGCGCCGAGCATAATGCTGTCATCCTGCATCTTGATCTGACCTTGATTTGCGAGACGCCAAAAATTGGTCCCTTGCGCGATGCTATGCGCGCGCGTATCGCCCAACTTGCCGGAATTGAAATCGGCCGCGTTGGCGTTAAGGCAACAACGTCTGAGGGGCTGGGTTTTACCGGGCGCGGTGAAGGTATCGCGGCGCAAGCAACGGCTACCATCGCCCTAACCCACACTCCGAGCGACGTCATTGACTGACCCGAAAGGTAAGATGCATGCCCCATAATCTCTGGATGTTTCTGGCAACCCTTGGTCCGATAGGGTTTATCCGCCCTGCCCCCGGGACATGGGGGTCGCTCGCCGCCATGATTATCGGGGTTGGCATTGCGATGCTCTCTCCAAAATTATTGGAATTTGCCTTCATGATTATCTGCATCACCGGCATTATTGCCGCTGGCAAATATCAGGATTCCACTGGTAAAAAAGACGCATCCGAGATTGTGGTCGATGAGGTCGCTGGCCAATGGATACCGCTTTTCGTTATTCCGGTTGATGATTGGCGCTGGCTTCTGGCCGCGTTCATCCTGTTCAGGTTTTTTGATATTGTTAAGCCGGGACCAGTCAAAATGGCCGAAGCCCTGCCGCGCGGCATTGGCGTAATGGCCGATGATATCGTTGCCGGTGTTCTGGCGGCGGTCTGCCTGCTGGCGGCGCAATGGGCCCTGACCGGAGGCGTATTTTAATGAACGATAAATCTCGGGAGACTCTGTTAGAGGATCAAGCTGGGCGGGTTATTAAGGCCGCTGCTAAAGCTGGCATTATGGTCACATGTGCGGAATCCTGTACTGGCGGGATGGTCACTGCCGCGCTGACCGATATTGCCGGGGCTTCGGCAGTGCTTGATCGCGGTTTTGTGACGTACAGCAATGCAGCCAAAACCGATCTTCTGGGGGTTGATGAAGCCATACTTAACGCGCATGGCGCGGTATCGCCCCAGACCGCATATGCAATGGCAACTGGTGCGCTAAAAGCAGCTCCAAACGCACATCTTGCGGTTTCCATTACCGGAATTGCCGGTCCGGGCGGGGGCAGTGCTGAAAAGCCCGTCGGTCTCGTCTATTTCGGATGCGCGGTGCGCGGCGGCACCACGGCTACCCGCAAATGCCAGTTTGACGGGGATCGTGCAGCAATCCGGCAGCAGGCGGCGATGTTCGCGCTGACGCTGATAGATGAGAATATCTGAATTCAGATTGGAAGCCGGGCCTTCATCAGAGCCGGGCCATCATCAGG
>JAACDV010000080.1 GCA_009936825.1 Bacteroidota bacterium
AGTTGTTAAATGGTCAGGTATTTTAAAGAGGAGATTGTCAGATAATGGCAAAACGGGACGCGGTCCATGTTACGGGGTTGAACAAATGGTTCGGCGATTTTCAGGCGCTCAAGGACGTGGACTTGACCGTTTCCCATGGTGAGCGAGTTGTTATCTGTGGGCCGTCCGGATCTGGGAAATCAACCCTGATCAGATGTGTCAACGCGCTCGAAGATCACGATGCTGGGGAAATTATTCTCGATGGCGTGACCTTGGGTCGTGACGCCTCGATGGACAAAAAGGCATTGGCCGAGGTTGGCATGGTCTTTCAGCAATTCAACCTGTTTCCGCATCTGACAATCCTTGAAAATTTGACGCTTGGGCCGATTAAATCCCGCGGCATGAGCAAGGCTGATGCTGAGGCGCTGGCGATGAAATATCTAGAGCGTGTGCGTATCCCCGATCAGGCGCATAAAAGGCCAAGTGGCCTGTCTGGTGGCCAGCAACAGCGCGTGGCGATTGCCCGCTCATTGTGTATGGAACCTAAAATCATGCTGTTTGATGAGCCAACTTCGGCGCTTGATCCAGAGATGATCTCAGAGGTTCTTGACGTGATTGTTGATCTTGCCAATGAGGGAATGACGATGATTTGTGTCACCCACGAAATGGGCTTTGCCAAGCAGGCGGCTGACCGGATGGTCTTCATGGATGAAGGTGAAATAATCGAAACCGGCTCACCTGCGGACTTTTTCACCGCGCCGGAAACGGATCGCTGCAAACGCTTCCTTGACCAGATTCTGCGTCACTAAGGGCCAGATTTTGCGGATTGGAAACCTTGCCTAGCGAACGGCGCCGCGTTTCTCCAGCTTGCTAAACACAAGAGAGCAGGCGAAGCAGACGGTGAAATACATCAAGCCCACAGAAATCCAAACTTCAAAGAAACGCTGCTCCGAAATCGCAATCTCCATCGCCAGGAACGACAATTCCTGAATGGAAATGAGCGCCACCAGCGAGCTGTCTTTAATTAAGGTGATGAACTGGCCAGCCAGTGGCGGCAGAACACGCTGAATTGCTTGAGGCAAAATCACATAGCGCAATATCTTCAACCGACTTAGCCCGACTGTGCGGCCTGCTTCGGTTTGTCCCTTGGGTATCGATTGAATGCCGGCCCGAACAATCTCGGCAATATAGGCGGCGGACATTAGGGCTAGGCTGATCACGCCAGAAATAAAATTCTCCACCAAATTAGATGGCCCAATGAAAAATTCGATTGATTCCCGCGTGCCGGGTGCCAACCCTTCAAGAGCGTCCCTGATCCCCAGATGCGGAATGATCTGGCTGCTGATGAAAAAATAAAACAGGAACAGGAACGGCACTGGCGGAATATTGCGAATGAATTCCACATATAACCAGCCAACCAGACGTGGCAACAGCCGTTTACTGGTTCTGGCAACCCCCAGAAGAATGCCGATGATTGACGACAAAATGAGTGCCCAGACCGAAATTCGGATCGTTGTAATGAGGCCTTTTATCAGCAGATTCGGAAGATAACGCGATGTTTCCTCATCCCATCGGAAGAGATATCCGGGGATTACCGACCAGTCCCAATTATAGATCAGCACAGAGTTAACGCGGTGAATGACATAGAAGACAAACATCACGACAGCTGCCATTACCACAAAATCAAGGGGGACGATTTTCAGCTTGCTCTTGTTATGTGCCATTTTATGTGCGCCCCCGAACCTTGCGTTCAAAATAGCCAACGACTGTCGAGAGAAGAATGGTCATGACCAGATACATGCCGCCAACGATCAGCCAAATCTCGAAGCTCATGAAAGTGTCAGCCACCAGATTTCTGGCTTCGGTGGTCAATTCGAATACGGCGACAAAGCTTAGGATGGCAGAATGCTTGATCAAATTAACCAAGATCCCGGTCAACGGTGGCAGCATCAATGGTATGGCTTGCGGCAGAATTACATTTACATAGGTCTTGGGCTTGTCTAGGCCGATTGTGCGTGCGGCTTCCCACTGGCCGCGCGCGACAGAATTGATACTGGCCCGGATAATTTCCGAGGCGAATGACCCCTCA
>JAACDV010000008.1 GCA_009936825.1 Bacteroidota bacterium
CAAGTATCGGGCAAGTATCAGGCAAATATCCGGAGAGGCTATAGGCCGTTATGCGCGATGATGATTGCCTCACCGCATTTCCGGCAAATTGATTTTACAATTTAGCTTTAGGAATTTGAGGAAATACCCCCGCCGCAAATTTGTCGTATATTAGTAGCAAATTTATCGTATATCTGTATTTGATTGTTTTAAGTAAAAATGGCGCGGGCCTATTGCGATGCAGACCAACATTTCCCATCCTATCTTTTCGTTCGCCGATGCTGAGATGGGGCCAGTCTCAAACGGCATTATCCGCGGTATCGAACGGCTCAGTGGACAACCCAAAATTCGCAAGCTGTATTTTGATTATGTCGAAGAGGGGCTGCCGCATGCCAATTTCTGGTCAGATGCGCTGGACCGGTTGAACATCAAAATTGATCTTAGCCGCGATATATCTGCCTCAATTCCGAAAAGCGGCTCAACGCTGATTGTTGCAAACCATCCTTACGGAGTGATTGATGGATTGGTGCTTTGTGCATTAGTGGCTGAAATACGCTCGGATTATAAGATCATTACACACCGGGTTCTGAAACAGGCACCCGCGACAATGGACAAGATTTTACCGATTGATTTTGACGAGACCGAGGCCGCACTAGCGACAAACATTGAAACGCGCCAGCAAGCCGCCGCCTATCTAAGGGAAGGTGGCGCGGTGATCATTTTTCCTGCTGGAGCTATTTCAGTTGCCCCTAAATTAGTTGGCGATGCATATGACAAGGAATGGAAAACTTATGCTGCCAAGCTGGCCTTGCAGCCTAACACTGTGACGGTCCCTTTCCTTTTTGACGGTAAGCATTCCTTTCTCTTTCAGGCCGCTCGCAAAATCAGCCTGACGCTTGGCTATTCGCTGATGTTTCGTGAAATTTGTAAATTGATGGGTACCACCGTTTCATTGACGATGCGCCCGCAGGTTCACGCCAATGATCTAAAGGCACTTGGCGATCGTAAACTGGTGACAAAATATTTGCGCGACCATACATATGGTCTACTTTAGGGCGTCTTTATTTGGGGATGGCCTCTGAGTCGCTGAGGCGTCGGGCGGGCTGATCATGGCACCAGCAACCGGCAACATGATCATTCACCATCCCGATGCCCTGCATAAATGCATAAATGATAGTCGTGCCAACAAAGCTGAGACCGCGGCGGCGCAAATCCTTTGACAACTGGTCACTGAGGGCAGTTGAAGCCGGTATTGCCGACATATCGGCAAACTGGTTTATCACCGGCTGGCCGTCCACAAACCCCCATAGATAATCTGCAAACCTGCCAAATTCAGACTGAATGGCCAGAATAGCATTGGCATTTGTGCGGGTGCTATAGATTTTCAACCTATTGCGAACGATGCCGGGATCACTGCGCAGCGCCTCCAGCGCATCATCCGTCATGCTGGCAACCCTATGCAGATCAAAATCATGAAACGCAGCCCTGTATCCGGCGCGTTTTCGAAGAACCACATCCCAGCTCAGCCCGGCCTGCGCCCCCTCTAACGTCAGCATTTCAAAAAGATGCCGGTCATCATGGACCGGTATACCCCATTCATTATCGTGATACTCTGCCATAATTTCCTGACCGGGTCGGTTGCCGAAACAACGTGGTTTGCCGTCGGGGGATGTTAAAGTCTCTGACATGGTTTTGGCTCCTGCTCAACGCCTCTTATTTTGGGCAAGTCTACCCAATCAGCGGGCGAATTAATAATGACACTCCCGAGAGCAGCATTAAAATTATCAGCAACCGACGATAGGATTTGTCGCTGGTTCGCCGGAATAGCCATAGCCCGATAACGGCACCAACCACGCTTGTCGGCAGGGCAACGATTAGCCCCGCCATCACCTGCGCGTTAAATCCCCCGCCAACCCCTACCAATACCGTTGCCAGCGCCAAAACCGTCATATTATAGGGTTGCAACACGCCGCGTTGTTCGGCCTTTGGCCATGATCGTAGCGCCACCCACATCGACGGCAATGCTCCTGAAAGACCTCCTAACACTCCCAATACGCCGCCAAGGAAACCGATCCCCATTTCTACCTTAAACCAGTTTCCGGTGATGGCGGGAAGCGTCCTACCCGCCAGAAAGTAAATCCCGTAAATCAGCATTATCACGCCAATCAAAACCGTCAGCGTCGTTGCATCAACCCGGTCAAGAACAACAAATCCGAGCGCTAATCCCGGAAACGCCGGAAGAAGAAACCGCAAGACGCGGCGGGGGAAAATACTGCGCCGAATATGCCACAGCCCGGGAATACCAACGAAGAGCGAGCAGACAAGAATGACCGCAACGGCCTCTTGTGGGGGCATTACCTGCAAAACCCAGCCAAGTGCGAACAACGCCGTGCCAAATCCGGCAAATCCGTTGACGAAGCCGCCACTGAGCCCAGCCGCTACCAAACAGAAAAATACAACATCCATAAATCAGATTTTCATCCTGTAGATTTTCCTTGATCAGGTTTTAGCGGGAATGGACTGATCCTCTTTGCGGACCACACTGTAGCATAAAAAAACATAACGGCAGCAGGATGGGCTTGCCCGCCTCTAGGAAAGGCGGCACGATTACCAAACACAAAAAGGCAGAGGTCCAGCGTTAGCCCGAGAAGGCAAAACAAGCGGTTCTCCCCGACATAGATATGACCAAAACAGATATGATCAAAACAAAAATTATAGAGCCCAAACTGATTGCAGCGATGACCGATTGGCGCCGCGATTTTCACCAGCATCCCGAGCTGGGGTTTTCCGAGCATCGTACTTCAGCGCGCGTTGCCGAACTCCTGCAATCCTTTGGCCTTGAAGTATACCGGGACATTGGCCGCACCGGCGTTGTGGGGGTATTACAGCGCGGTAACGCAGGCAGCAGCATAGGTTTTCGGGCCGATATGGACGCGCTGCCCATCCACGAGAAAGCTGAGCCCGCCTATCGATCACAAAATGACGGGGTGATGCATGCTTGCGGGCATGATGGTCACACTGCGATGCTGCTTGGCGCGGCAAAACATCTTGCCGAAAAGGGTGAATTCATGGGCCGCGTGATTTTCATTTTTCAGCCGAATGAAGAGCATGGCCTCGGTGCAAAAGCAATGATCGATGATGGGCTATTCACAAGATTTGACCCTGACATGGTGTTTGCCATGCACAATCTTCCCGGAATGCCGGCTGGCCATTTTGCCACAAGGCCCGGGCCGATTACCGCCAGTGAGAGCCTGTTCGAGATTACCATCAATGCGCGCGGCGGTCATGCCGCCCTACCGCATATGGGAGACGATGCCATTCTGGTGGGGGCGCAATTGGTGGGCGCACTGCAATCCATTGTCGCGCGGAAACTCGATCCGACTCGAAATGGCGTTGTGTCAATAACCGAATTTATAACCGATGGCGGACGCAATATTCTGTCCGGAAAAGCTGTTCTAAAAGGCGATGCGCGGGCGCTGAACGCTGATACGAACGTCGCCATCGAAGCACAGATGCGGCAAATTTCCGCGGGTATTGCGGCGGCGCATGATGTCGCTATCAACGTTGAATATGACACTGTGTTTCCATCAATGCAGAATGATGCAGGCGCAACCAATATTGCCACGGCAGCGGCGCAAAGTGTGCGTGACAATTATCAGGAGAACCCGCCAATTTTGGTAGATGATAGCTGTGACCCAAAATTGTTTTCAGAGGATTTTGCTCATATGGCGCGCGAAATACCGGCATGTTTCATGCTGATCGGTAACGGTACAAAAGGCGCATCGGCGCGCCCGCTTCATGCCCATGACTATGATTTCAACGATGATATTCTAGGAGTTGGAGCCGCCTATATATCGGCCCTCGCAGAAAAGTTTCTGCCTTAAATTGACTCTAATCTTCGATCAGATTGAGCGCCATTATCAAATCATCAACATTCAGATTATCGCCGACGGCAACCGCAATCTCGCGAACAATGCCCCGCGCCTCGGAATTAAGGATGTTCTCCATCTTCATCGCCTCGATAATGGCGACATCCTGACCCTTTTGAACTTCGTCTCCCGGGGCCACCAATAGCCGTGTGATTTGGCCTGGCATCGGCGCACAAATTTCATCAGCACCAGCACCTTCAGCCGGCGGCGGCATCAAGTCCAGCATTGGCGCAAAGCGGGCCGGTAGCACTGTCAAATCCAGACGCGATGATCCCCAACTCAACGCAATCTTATGGCCGTGATGGCGAATTTGCACCGCCATCGGCACCTCATTAATGGTGCCATCAAAAAGATGAACAGGAACTCGCAATCGCCCCGACAAGGCAAAGTTGCTGCCGTCAACACCAATATTGGCCGAGATTTGCTCCAACCGATCAATGCGCACTTCGGCTCTGGTGCCAGTCTGGTCAATCACCACAAAATTGCGGTCCGGACTGCCTAAATGACGTTCATCCATTTGCAACGCCACAATCGCAACCCCTAGCGCAATCAAGGCATTGCGTTCGTCCGTTTGGAGTGGAGGGCCAGCAACAAAATCACCCTCAAATTCGGTTTCGATAAAGCCGGTGGTCAGAACACCGCTGCGAAAGGCGTCATTTTCCAGAACCGCCGACAGGAACTGTCGGTTGCTGGCAATTCCGTCAATTTCGTAGTGATCAAGAGCCAGATGAAGCCGGTCAATCGCGGCATCGCGGGTTGGGGCATGCACTGCCAGCTTGGCGATCATGGGATCATAAAACATCGAAATTTCGCCGCCTTCATCAACACCGGAATCAACACGCACCCCGTCGCCTTCAGGCTCACGGTAACGGATTAACTGGCCGATTGACGGCAGAAATCCGCGCGCTGGATCTTCGGCATAAACGCGCGCTTCGATAGCCCAGCCATTCGCGGTGATATCTTCTTGTGTTAAGCCCAGCTTTTCTCCTGCAGCTATGCGGATCATTTTTTCAACAAGGTCCAGACCATAAACCAGCTCGGTAACGGGGTGTTCAACCTGCAAGCGTGTGTTCATCTCAAGGAAATAAAAATCCTGATCCGCGCCAACAATAAATTCGACCGTTCCTGCAGACCGGTAATTAACAGCGCGTGCCAGCTCGACAGCCTGCGCCCCCATCGCGGCTCTGGTTTCTGGCGAGATAAACGGGCTTGGCGCCTCTTCGACTACCTTTTGGTGACGGCGCTGAATTGAGCATTCACGTTCGCCAACATAAACAATGTTGCCATGCTGATCGGCCAGAAGCTGAATTTCGATATGACGCGGTTGCACAACGAATTTCTCGATAAAAACGCGCGAATCCCCAAAGGCTGTTTGCGCCTCAGCCATCGCGGCACGCATTCCATCGGCAAGATTACCGGCGCTGTCGATAACGCGCATCCCCTTGCCGCCGCCACCAGCCGACGCCTTCACCATCACCGGATAGCCAATTTCAGCCGCCGCTTTTTGCGCGACATCAATGTCCGTCACCTCACCCGGGGTCCCCGGAACGATCGATACACCTGATTTTTGCGCCAGTATTTTAGATTCGATCTTGTCACCCATGACGCGAATTGCAGCGGCATCCGGCCCAATAAATACCAGGCCGGCTTCTTCAACCATTGCTACAAATTCGGCATTTTCAGACAGAAATCCAAAACCCGGATGAATGGCCTGGGCGCCACTTTTCTGGGCGGCTTCAATAATCAGCTCGCCCCGAAGATAGCTCTCCCCCGAAGCAGATGCACCGATATGAATCGCCTCCTCTGCCATTAGAACATGCGGCGTCCCTGCATCAGCATCCGAATAGACAGCCACCGTCGCAATACCCATTCGCTGAGCGGTACGCATAATCCGGCAAGCAATTTCACCGCGGTTGGCAATCAATATGTTATGGAACATTTGCATCCCTTCTTACCCCGTATTGGGGCTATCAAATCACCTAACAGATGCGGTTTCATAGCGGCAAATTATCATGCTTCCGCGGGGGATTTTCCAGCTGTTTGTCTGCCAGCATAGCCAGCGCGCGAGCAATCCGTCTTCGAGAATTTCGCGGCATAATGATATCATCAATATAGCCCCGACCTGCGGCAACAAACGGGTTGGCAAATTTCTCGCGATACTCATTTGTTTTAGCGGCCAGCTTTTCCGGGTCGTTTGCATCTTCACGGAAAATAATGCGCGCGGCACCTTCGGGCCCCATCACCGCGATTTCGGCGCTTGGCCAAGCGTAATTTACATCACCACGCAGATGTTTGGACGCCATCACATCATACGCACCGCCATAGGCTTTACGCGTGATGAGCGTAACTTTTGGAACCGTCGCCTCGGCATAGGCAAAAAGCAGCTTGGCCCCATTGGTGATAATTCCGCCGGTTTCCTGCGCCAGTCCGGGCATGAATCCCGGAACATCAACCAGCGTTACCAGCGGAATGTTAAAGGCGTCACAAAAGCGCACAAAGCGGGCCGCCTTACGCGATGCATTAATGTCCAGACACCCTGCCAGCACCATTGGCTGGTTGCCAACAATACCGACTGTGCGCCCATCAATCCGGCCAAACCCGACAATAATATTTGCCGCATAGTTTTTATAAATTTCAAAAAACTCGCCATTATCCAAAATCTGCAAAACCACCTGATGCATGTTGTAAGGCATGGTGGTGTTGTCTGGAATAATTGCATCCAGAACTGGTGAAGCTCGGTCAATCGGATCATGACACGCCACTACCGGCGCATCTTCGCGATTTGACAGTGGCAGATAGCTCATCAGGGCGCGCGTCTGGATCAGCATTTCAACATCATTCGGGGATGATCCATGAGCAACACCGGACTGGCGGCTGTGCATTTTTGCGCCACCAAGTTCTTCAGCGGTTAACTCTTCATGGGTGACAGTTTTTACAACGTCGGGTCCGGTGACGAACATATAGCTCGATCCCTCGACCATAAAAATGAAATCAGTTATTGCTGGCGAATATACCGCCCCGCCAGCGCACGGCCCCATGATCAAGGATATCTGCGGGATAACCCCTGACGCCAGAACATTGCGCTGGAAAACTTCAGCATAACCGCCAAGCGAGGCAACGCCCTCTTGAATTCGCGCACCACCAGAATCATTCAACCCGATCAGCGGTATCCCGGTCTTGATTGCCTGATCCATGATTTTACAGATTTTCGCCGCGTGGGTTTCGGACAACGAGCCGCCGAGTACGGTGAAATCCTGCGAATAGACGAACATTGGTCGCCCTGCGATCGTTCCATAACCGGTGATCACCCCATCGCCCGGCACCTTTTCAGTCTCCATTCCGAAATCATGACACCGATGCTCAACAAACATATCCCATTCTTCAAAGGACCCCTCGTCAAGCAGCAGCAGGATCCGCTCACGCGCGGTCAGCTTTCCTTTACTATGTTGGGTGTCAATCCGTCGCTGACCGCCGCCCAACCGGGCTTTGGCGCGCTTTGTCTCAAGCTCGGCAAGGATATCAGTCATGAGGGGTTCCTGATATGTTGAAAAAAAAGGCTATCTACCAGAACAACGACTTTATCGAAAAGAGTCCCGCGGTCAAACCCTTTCCGCCAGACGTTCAAAAGCCACGGCTACCTAGGGGGGGAAGGTGTCCCGTCAACAAGCTGCTGCAGGATATTTGCCAACAGATCGCGGCGGGCACCTCCCGCCGGTGACGTCAACGCCGCCACCCCCAGCACGCGCACCATCAAATCGTATCCGGTCATTTGCGCAACAATTAATCCGGCGCGAATTTCAGCGTCCGGACCGTCCAACCGCATCGCTAACGGCGCAATCACCTGACTGTCCAAGGCGCCGCGAATTGCCGGTCCGCACGCCGGGCTGGCAGCCGCCCGGATCAACGCAACCACCGGATCAAAACCCCGCACCACCTTCATTTCCATAATACCGGCGGCGCGTTCACCGAAATCCTGCATCGGCCCAGCCAGCAAATATCGCATATCTATGCGCGGCGGCACTGCGGCCAGAAACAGCCCCTCTTTCGAGCCAAAATATCTAGAAATCAGGGCAACATTCACTCCGGCGCGATCAGCAATGGCGCGCAACCCCGTGCCATCAAAACTGGTTTCGGTGAATTGACACCGCGCTGCCTCCAAAATAGCAGCACTGGTACGGGATCCTGCACTGGGTTCAGATACTTCTTCGTTTATTGTGTCTGTGGAGCCAACCATACTAGAAACTTAAACGACTGTTTAATTATTTTCAATATCTTTATTGTAAACGAATGTTTATAGACATTTTTATCGATAAATTAAACAGTCGTTTACATTATCTTAAACTTGAAAGCTTCATGCAGTATTTTTTCGATTTGAATGATTTTTAATCTGCTGCAGTTCCTTTTGGGCTGCTCTTTTGCGGGCTTCTTGCAACAGGTCAAACGCGGTTATCACCAGCGTGTAGTAAGCGGCAAATTGATCGAGCAGAACCTCGGTCAATGGGGTTTCGCTTGCCCCTTGATCGACGTCATCACTTGGGTGCTGATCTACGATCACGGAACCTCATCACCTAGCGCGGCGGTATAAATTTCATACCAAGTCTCGCGATCAATGGTTACATCGCACGCCTTGCCAAAGGCAGCAATCCGATCCAGATTATTGGTTCCCATCACCGGAATGATCCCCGACGGATGCGCCAGCAACCACCCAATTGCCACCGATGCCACATCGCTATCCAAACGCTGCGCCACCTCACCAATCTGTTTATGCAGCGCTTTATTACCCGCACCGACAAGCGCGCCACCCGCCAGCGGCGACCATGCCATCGGATTGATTTCATGCTGTTGCAAATAGGCAATATCACCATTGGTAAAGGGGTGAAGCGCCGCAACGCTGACTTCGATCTGATTTGTTGCAATCCTGTTTTTCATTGCCGATTGCAGTAAATCCATATCCCACGGTCGGAAGTTAGACACGCCCACCGCGCGAATTTTACCACTAGCAACCAAATCATCCAGCGCCGCACCGGTTTCATGATGATCCATCATTGGATCAGGTCGGTGTATCAGGAGCAAATCAATATGATCAATGCCCATCAGCCGCAGGGAATGATCAACCGATTGGGTGATATGATCACGGCTGGTGTCATAATATTTAACCCGCTTATCGGCATAGCGCCCCATCGGCGCAACAATATCGCATTTGGTAACGATTTCGACAGCCTGGCGAAGGCTTGTGCCGCGGAGCGCATTGCCCATAATTTCCTCCGCCATATAGCCTCCATAAATATCTGCCTGATCAATGCTGGTAATCCCTTGTTCAAGGCAGGAATTTATCTTTGCCTGCACATGCGCTGGCGACGTATCGGCATCCTCATCAAGGCGCCACATGCCGTACACAATTCTCGATAAAGACAAATCACTATTTAAATCTACACGTTGCATTGTCGTTTTTCTCCAGCTTCAAAAAAAATTGCGAACTTCTCACCGATCCACTGCGATAGCCAAGCACCAACAAAACGCCCTTCTA